>CARXAY010000033.1 GCA_949093475.1 uncultured Oscillospiraceae bacterium | reverse complement strand
TCCATGGACGGCGTGGGTCAGGGTACGTTTGCTGTCAACGGCGGCACGCTGGCCAACTATTATAAGAGCGCGGTGTTCTCCACCTTCGCCGTGCCCGGAACGACCATCCCCTACGACCTGTACGCCTTTGACGGCTATTACATCGACCGGGTGACCATCGACCCGCCGCTGGGCGTGACCGGCACCCTCTCCGGGGCGTTTGGCTATCAGGACGGCGAGTTTGTCATGCCCGCGGCCAACGTGAACGTCAACGTGTGGTTCAAGAAGGGCTGGCCCGACGAGGTGAAATACCGCCTGAAGCTGGAGGTGTTCGGCCCGGCCTATCAGGACAAGGGAAGCGACGAGGCAAACAAGGAAGGGAACAACTACGCCAACTTTACCCAGATCGTCCACACCGACGCCGGCGGCGCGACGGTGCTTGCCGCGCCGGACAGCGACCCGGTGTACAGCGGCCAGAGCAAGCCCCTGCGGGAGGAGGAGGGCGTGGCCTTTGACCGGGACACGGTCTACGTGAACATCCACAAAATCGCCGGGTCGTATGTGGATTCCTCTTCCATCAACATCACCGACTCGGGCGGAAACGCGATCTCTTGGTGGTACGCCCCCGGCGGCATCGCCTTTACCATGCCGCCCCGCTCCACCACCGTTCGCATCAACTTCAAGCAGCGCACCACGGAGCTGCCCAAGTACACCGCCACCCTCCACCTCTCCAACGTCGGGGCGGGGGACGACGCGGAGCTGTCCACCGACGTGGCCAACGCCACGGGGAACAACCCCGCCACGGCGGATACGCAGGTCATCGCCGATCTGTACGCCGGGGACGTTCTCTCCCTGACGACTGAACCCGGCGAGGGCCGTCACATCACCGCCGCCTACGCCGTGGAGGAGAAAACGGGCCGCATCATCGACCTCACCCATATTGTGAACGGCCAACGGGTGCGAAGCACCTTTGTCCCCACAGGGGATGAGGGTGAATTTGCCATGCCGGAGGACAATGTCCATGTGTATGTCAAGTTTGCCGAGGGGAAGGTGGAGCAGGACGACCTGCCCCTGACTCTCATGGTGTCCGGCCCGGCGGAATCCAACCTCCCCGGCGGCCACGGTGCAGCCACGGAGGTCACCGGCCTGACCGCCGCCGAGCATAAGACCATGGAGGTGGACGCGCCGGGGATGGATACCCGCTTTGTGAAGGCCACCAACACCGTGGTCACCACCTTCACCCCCAATGAGGACGCGGGCTACGCCATCACCAAGCTGGAAGTTTACGATACCGACGGCAAACCCGTGCCCTATGAGTGGATCTCCGTGCTTCAAGATCCCCCCACCAGCGATCTGAAAGACGAGACCGTGTGGCCGGGCACTGCGCCGGAGGACATCGCCAACCACCCGGGCTGGAAGCAGAACGACAAGCTCCAGATCACCTTTAAGATGCCCGCCGCCGAAGCGCCCGGCAAGGGGGGCGTGACCATCCACGTCACCTACGGCAAGGTGGACAAGGACAAGGAGTACACCGCCCAGATCGTGGTCAACGACGAGGCCTATAACGACCAGCCCACCCCCAGCCGGAACAACGCGTGGTTCGACAAGGTGCTGAAAAACAAGCTGCGCCACGCCCAACCCGGCCAGTGGATCAATCTTGACCTGTCCGTCCACCCCGGCTACCGCATCGAGTACATCAAGGTCGTGCCCCAGTCCTTCGGCATCGTGCCCGGCCTGCCCCTTGGGCCGCTCTTCTCCCAGAACACCGGCTTTGTCATGCCGGAAGGCGACGTGACGGTGTATGTGAAGTTCGCCGACGACGGCGTGGAGGAGTATAACGCCACGCTGGTGGTCACCGGCGCGCCCACCGGCGACACCGCCAACTACGCCACCATCGTCAGCCCCCGCAGCCAGCCTGTGCCTCCCGCGACGCCCACCCCCGTCTATGTCAACGGCGCTGCCGTGACCGTCACGGCCCGGGCGGGGACGGACTGGGTCACTACGGATTATTATTGGAACACCAACGGCAGCGCCTATGTGGCGAAGGTCAAGGTCACCACCGTCTCCGGGGTGAACGTTCCCTTCACCCAGCAGGTCGATCCGGCCACGGGACACGGGAGGATCACCTTCCCCATGGTGGAGGAAAACGTCACCGTGGAGGTGACCTACAGCACCACGGAGGTGAAGGCGGAGGTCTACCTCCACGTGATCGACGACACGGCCGATCCGGAAGCTCCCATTGACGCCGCCAACGCCACCCTCTATTATCCGGGGTGGACGACCGCCCTGTTGGGTTCGCTGTCCCCCCTGCGCCGGGATGCGGCCAACCCGTGGGGCAACACCGCCGGCCCGGCCGGGGTCGCGGCGGGCCAGACGGTGAATCTGCTCACCAGCGCCTTGTCCGCCAATGGATTCTACCTGCGCTCCGCCTACGTTCTCTATGAGGACGTGGGCCAAATGGTCAATTTGGCCCATATCGCCACCAACGGGGACAGGCAGCAGAAGTCCTTCGTGGTGCATCCGGGAGAAAACCATGTCTACGTCACCTTCTCCCGCACCGAGCCGAAGGAGAACGAACACTCCGCCATCCTGATGCTCAAAGCGCCGGAGGACGACGCCGGGCGCGCCAGCATCGCCGCCGGAGACGTGTACGACGGGCCGAATCACACCGATCAGGACAGCCTCGACCGGGCCAACCACGGCCACGCCGAGGTGATCGCCGTTCAAGGCCAGCGGGTGTATATCCAAGTCGCGCCCGCAGAGGGGTACATCATCGACCGGGTGCTGGTCACGCCGCTGGGCTTCCCCCTCCAGACCCACGGGGACTATCATTACACCATGGTGGGCAACACCATCTCCTTCGATATGCCCCACCGGGACGTGGCCATCACCGTGATCCTCAAGCGGGGCACGAACCAGCTCTATGACGTGAAGCTCCACTACATCAAGGACACCGCTGATGTGAACGTCAACGATTTCGCCCAGCTGGCATGGTTGGACGGGGGAACGGCCATGACCCTTCAGGCGGATCTGCTGGACAGCGCCGCCGACGTGTGGCGGGACGACCAAAAAACCGAGATCCGGGAGGGGACGCAGGTCACCCTCACCGGCCATTTGGCCGCCGCCACCGACCCCGCCAAGCCGGACACCATCCTCTCCGCCTTCGTGCTGCGCTCCAACGGCACGCTGGTGCCGCTGAACCCGGCGCTGGAAGGGGAACAGGCCGAGGCCGGGGGAGATAGCAACTACCCCGCCACCTTCACCATGCCTGCGGCGGATGTGGACGTGTATCTGGTGGTCACCACTGAGCCGCCTCCCACCCCTTGGCACACCGCCGTGCTGGTGGTCACCGACACCAGCCCCAGCAAGGTGAACTTGGGCCTGAACGAGGGCGACCTCTGGAAGACCAGCGACACCACGGCCAAAACCGCCATCACCGACGATGGAAGCCCCGCCTGCGTGTGGATGCCCGTGGCGGAGGGGGAGAAGTACTATGTGCGCCCGCGGGCCCATTCGGGCTATGCCTTCGTGCCCCCCGCCACCATGTCCTGCAACGACGGCGCTCACGGCGGCAATATGTACACCGAATCCAATTCGCCCTACCTCTACAGCGACACCATGGACAAGTGCAACAAGGCGGCGCTGATCCACTTTGTCTCCGACGAGGCGCTGGATCTGACCGTCATTGTCCGCGACCCGGAGAACCCCAGCGACGGCTCTGTCACCAATAAGCTGCTCACCCGCCAGCCCACCGCCAATCCCCCGGTGGATGATCTGGAGCTGACCTCCACCAATGTGGGCGGCGCGTACCAAATCATGAAGGGGGTCACCCCCGGCGAGCCCATCCTCCTTACCGCCACTCCCGACCCCGACAACGAGAACATCACCGCCACCGCCCAGATCCGCTACATCGACGGCACGGTGGATGATATTCCCCTGACCAAACAGGCGGACGGGACGCTCACCGGCTCGATCCCCATGCCCTCCAGCAACGCCACCATCATCGTCACCTTCCACGGGGACTATACCGGGACGCTGACGCTGGTGGATCTGAGCGTCAAGGACAAGACCGCTCAGGCCACCATGTCGGAGAGTACCGGCACAGCCCCCGACCGGGTCACCGTCAACCATCTGGGCACGCAGGATCATCTCTATCACCTGCCCCACGGCACGACGCTGACCGCCAACATGGTGAAAAACGACAATCTGGCCGGCAAGACGGTGTACGCCCTCTTGAACCGCAAGGGCTCGACCACCGTGATGACCCCCTCGGGACAAAATGCCGAGGGGGTGGATGAGTACACCCACACCATCAACCGCGCCGACGCGGAGATCGTCTTTGTGGTGCGGGATGACACCGACGCCAAGAACTATGTGGCCTCGGTCACCACCGTGAACAAGCCTGACGGCACAGCAGACCCCACCATCGCCACCAGCACGCCCGATCAGCCCGGCGGCGCGGTCTGGACGGTCGCGCCCAAGGACGACACCGTCACCGTCACGATGGACGTGCCCGCCGGGTATGAGGCCCGGCTCTCCATCGACAACGGCCTGACCCTCACGCTGACCGGCCCGTTGTTGACCGGCCCGCTGAACGGCCCGCTGACCGGGCAGCAGGCTACCTTTACCATGCCCGCGGCGGACACCCGAGTGACTATCACCTACGTCCGCACGTCCTATACCCTCACCTTGCGGGAGTATGCCCCCGTCGGCACGACGAACCCCACCGAGATCATTTTGGATAACGACCCCACGCAGAATTTCTATGTGGATCACGACGGCGATACAGCGACAGAGACGCAGATGACCGGCGGCGAGCTTGTCACGCTGACCCAAGCCACCCCCGACGCGACTGTGACGGGCATGACCCTCCTCTCCGCCACTTGGACTGCCGCCAACGGCGAGTCCGGCTTCCTCGGCGTGGGGAATACCTTCCCCATGCCGTCGGCGGACACGGTGGTCACCGTCCGCTACGGGAAGAGGGACGATTCGCCCTTTATCGCGCTGGTCAAGACCGAGGGCGGCGACGGCCTGCCGGGCAATGTGGCCACCCTGCTTTCCAACGACACCAACACCACCGTGAACGGCGACTCCCCCTACTGGGTGGAGGGGTTGAAGGACGACGCCATCCGGGTGGTGTACACCATCGAGCCGGGCTACATCGCTCAAGTCACTGCCTACAAGCGGGGTGACACCTCGACGCAGTACCCCGTGGCCAGCGTGGCCAGCGCCTCCAACGGCACGGCCACCGTGACCATGCCCGGCGGCACGGACATCGTCATTCTTATCACCTACAGCAAGGACGACGGGCCGAAGGAGGGCGACGTGATCCTCCAGCTGGTGCAGCACGGCACGCAGGAGGGCAACCGCGCCAACGTGACCAGTCCCTTTGCGGGCACGCTGAATCCCGCCACCATCGCCATGGACGGCGCGAACACTCCCGGCGACGGCATCACCGTCACCAACTGGAACTGGAAGGACGCCATTGAGACCCCGGAGGTCTCCTATGCCACCATGGGCGACGAGCTGTTTGTGTACGCCAACTGGGCCACCAACTATCAGGTGGTGAAGATGACCGTCGCCGTCCGCCGCACCGCCGGCGACGGCACCAAGACCGAGACCCCCGAAGTGCCCATCGCCGTCAGCCGGTACGGCGCTGCCGCCGCAGGCCGCACCCTGATGCCCTATGTAAACAAGGCCAACGGGGAGGCCGCCGTGGTGCGCGTCTATTACGGCAACATCTTCTGGGCGCGGCTGCACATCGTGCCCCACGACGCCGGCGGCGAGGACGTGAAGGGCAACAAGACCTCCGCCACCGACAGCCGGGGCGTGAACACCGTCACCTCCACCGGCGCGAAGCCCATCCGCCGGGAGGGCGACCGGCTGCTGGACTTCATGGGCAACAGCAAGGAAATCGTTCAGACCACCGCCATCCCCGACACGACCCTGCCCAACAACCAGCGGTTGGTGGGCGTGGTGTGGGAGAGCGCGGGCAAGGGCGCGTCCGCCGCCGAAAAGAGTACCGACCCCGCCACACCGAATCAATACGACTTCGAGATGCCCGCGGAAAACGTGGACTTCTACGCGGTCTATGAGGAGGAGAGCGACAACCACTCCTATATCGCCAAGGTGAAGTTTGCCGACGACAGCGCCCACTTGGGCAGCGCCCAAAACGCCGTCACCATCACCAACCAGAGCGACACCGCCGCCGCCAAGGGCAGCTATTGGACGGCGGCCAAGAAGGGCGAAAACATCGTGGTCAACGTGAAGGTCGCCCCCGGCTACAAGGCGGAGATCATCTCCGCCAAGGTGGACGACCAGACGAAGGTGCCCGCCGGGCGGGTTTGGACGGACGACTTCCACTACTACATCTCCCGCACCCAGTTCGCACCCAACCTGACGCTGGGCAAGGACGCGTCCTTCTCCATGCCCGCCGACACCGACGCCACCGTCACCATCCGCTTTGTGAAGGGCTATGACCTGTCCTTGGAGGTGAAGGACACCTCCGGCAAGGCGGATGACGCCGCCACGCCGCCGCAGGTGAATAAGGCGGTGGTCACCACCAACGAAAGTCCGGCGCGGACGCTGGAGGGCGTGAGTACCAAGCCGGACGGAAGCGGCATCACCAACCCCACCGGGCCACTGAAGGCGGTGGAGAACGGCAAGCGCATCTCCACCACCGTCACTAATGCCACCACGGACGTCGAACACAGGGTCTTCCGCAACTCCCTCTTCGCCGGGGGGACGGTGCGGGTGGACGCGCCCACACCGGGCGCGGCAGCGGGCGACCCGCCCGTGCCCGCCACCCAGCCCTACGAATACGATATGCCCAGCGCGGACGTGCTGGAGACAGTGGTCTTCCTCAACGAGGAGACCCCGCTGCTGGCCAAGGTGGAGGTCAAGGGCGAGTTTGACATCAACGGCAACACCGCCAAGCCCATTGTGGATCACACCGACACCACCAGCCCTGACGGCGGTACGACCCCCGCGGCCAACAAGACCACCACGGGCACGGTGTGGACGACCACCACCCGCGCGGCGGAGGGGACAGATGTTCCCCACACCATCGACATGACCCTCACCGTGGCCAAGGGCTATATCGCCAAGATCCGCGTCCGCCGGGACGACGACGACTACTACAACAACCCCACCGACGAGACCAAGTGGAACTGGCTGGACTTTGAGGACTACGCCTTCACCGAGGTGACCACCACGGCGGCGGACGGCACGGTGAAAACGCTGCTGCCGGGCGACGCCCAGAGGGACGAGGTGCAGATGGGCTACAAGGCCAACCTGATCGACCAGCCCAGCGCCTTTGACGCCAGCGTGTCCGGCGACCAGCACTTCCGCTTCACCATGGCCTATGATACCACCGACGGCAAATGGAAGGCCACCGACGTGACCGTCATCGTGGAATTCGTCTTCGCCGGGAACATCCCCCAGCCCTTCGACCCGCGCAACGTGAAGGATGACGACTACGACCGAAAGCCCGCCTTCTTGGAAAACGGCTTCATTTACGGGGAAAACCGGGGCGACTTCGCCGTGGTGGAGATCCCCACCCTCATCAAGCAGATCGCCGACGGCGAGGAGCTGTTCCACTCCGACAACCACACCTCCGTGAGCGAGGCCACCGTTGACCCGAAGAACGCCGTAAAGTTCAGCTTCTTCCTCTACGACGCGGACGCGGACACCTACACCCCGCTGACCTTGGGCACGGACGTGCTTCTTGCGCCCTACGACACGGAGGATGCGGCCACCTACACCGCCGGAGACCCCTACAACTACTACAAGGGCGACAACGCCCTGTGGGAGGGCCCGAACCACTGGCATCCCGGCGGTTTGGAGAACGAGGTGCAGTTCACCGGCTCGAAATTCAAGCTCATCCCCACCGACCCGGACAAGACCAGCGGCAAACGCACCGACGGGGCACAGGCCCTCTATGATATGCTCAACAACAAGCGCCTCGGCTCGCTGGAGGAGTATGAGGAGCAGGACGGCGACGCCAAAAAGACCAAATACCGCACCACCCTCTATGTCATCGCCGAGGACACCATCGGCCAGAAGAGCGCCTACACGCAGGTGTGGATCAGACCCCACTTTACTTTGGATGTGAGCGTGATCTCCTACGCCCCCAACCACACCACCACCGCCAGCCTCTACCCGCTGATGGATCAGGATGCCATAGATCTGGCCTCCGGCTACAAGGACAAGGACGGCAACGTGGTGGCCGGGGCGACGCAGGTCACGGTGGATCTGACCGACCCGGAATGGGATAAGGACTTTGCCCACTACCGCTGGAACGACACGGTGAAGCCCCTGCTCACCGACCAGACCAGCTACACCGGCGAGGTGCTGCCCGCCAACAAGTACCACCAGAAGGTGCGCGTTCGCTCCTCCGAGCTGCTGGGCGGCTTCGACAGCAGCTATGACCCCGGCGCGGCGACCCTGCTGAAGAACGTTCTGCCCGGCGCGCAGACGAAGTACGCCATGACCTTGGAAAAGACCTCCTGCCTGACCTATACGCGGGTGGATCTGGATCTAAGCCCCGCTTTGCCGGGCTTCGACCTGACGGCAACGCCGCCCACCTTCCCAGACTATTACAAGGACGACACCCTGACCTACTCCGTCCAAGACCTCGTCTACCTTATCACCGGCGACGTGAACGGCGACGGCTTCACCAAGTGGCAGGATTACGACATGGTCTACACCTACGTCTGGCGGGATTATCCGTGGAACAACACCCAGACCGAAGCCCCCGACTCCAGCGATCCCAACTATGCCGCCCTCATGGCCGATTGGAAGCTGTCCACCTACAACCCCGAAAGCCGGGCCTACCGCTGCGACCTCAACGGCGACGGGGTGCTCAGCGTTCAGGATCTGGAGCTGGTGCAGACGCTGTTTGATTACAACCGCTCGGTGGAAGACTACCGGTGGAGACTGGTCAAGGACGGCGTCGTGGAGAAAAATGTGCTGCCCTTCGGCTTCGGACAGGAAAAGGCCGGCTTCAACGACACCCTCTTCTCCCTGCGGGCCGACGACGGCGAGCCTTTCCCCGTGGAGCGGGACGAATACTGGTCTCAGCTGGTCGATCCCGAAACCACCGAAGCCCCGCCGCTGAACAACCCCTATGTGGACGAGGACGGTCTGCTCTGGGACGGCCTGATCGACGGCCCGGAGGACAGCGGCAACGCCCCAAGCGGCGGGAAGCCCGGCCACCGGGACGAGGACGAGTTCATGGAGATCCCCGCTGGGGAGGAGGCCATGGACTGGAACAATTCCTTCTCCGACGCGGTTTTCGACCTGCCAATGGACGACCCTCTTGACCGACTTTTCCCTGACGACAACGTCCCCGGTGAAGCTCTGCCCGAGACGCCTGCCGATACAACGAATGAGGAGTGAATGACCCATGGAAAACATTCAGATCACCAAGGCGAAGGAGCTTAAGCCCCTGCCTGACCCTGCCAAGCTGGTGTTCGGCAAGGTGTTCACCGACCATATGTTTTTGATGAACTACGACGCGGGCAAGGGCTGGCACAGCCCCCGCATCGAGCCGTACGCCCC
>CARXAY010000032.1 GCA_949093475.1 uncultured Oscillospiraceae bacterium | reverse complement strand
TTGTGAGTATGAAACGGCTCAACACGGAAAGGAGTTCCGAGAGGTTGTGATCCATGATATTGGGGGCGTGAGGACTCTGGAAACTGAGAAGATCAAGGTTGTGCGTTATCACCAGTCGGAGGCTGAGGTCTACACTACCGATCCCCAAGGCGGTAATCTTTACTGGTTTCAGCGGAGTCCGGAAGGGAAATGGGTCAACACAGCTTGGGATTCAGTGTGGTCGACCGCAGGAAATGCAGATGACTATGTGTTTCCATACATTAGGATTGAGGGACTGATCTGGGGAAGAAATAAGCGATGATATCAAGGGTAAAGAAAGGCCGCCGGTTTTCCGGCGGCCTTTCTATGGGCGCAATAGCGTAATAAGATTTAGAACAGCCCCGTGATCCTGCCGTGCTCGTCCACGTCGATTTTTTCGGCGGCGGGGACTTTGGGCAGGCCGGGCATGGTCATAATGTCGCCGGTGAGGGCCACGATGAAGCCCGCTCCCGCGCAGACCTTCAGGTTGCGGACGGTAACGGTGAAGTCCTCCGGCGCGCCCAGCAGGGCGGGGTCGTCGGAGAAGGAGTACTGGGTCTTGGCCATGCAGATGGGCAGGTCGCCAAAGCCCAGCGCCTCCAGCTCGGCGGCCTGCTTCTTGGCGGCGGGGGTGAGGGAAACGCCCACGCCCCGGTAGACATTTTTCACAATGTCACCCAGCTTCTTTTCGATGGGGTCGTTGACATCATAGGAGAAGCGGAACTTACCTTTGGTTTCGCAGAGGCGGACGACCTCCTCCGCCAGTGCCTTTCCGCCTTCACCGCCCTTGGCCCACACTTCACTGAGGGCCACATTGACCCCCAGCTCCCGGCATTTGGCCTCCACCAAGTCAAGCTCGGCCTTGGTGTCGGTGGGGAAGGCATTGATGGCCACCACGCAGGGGAGACCATAGACGTTTTTAATGTTGTCCACATGGCGCAGAAGGTTGGGAAGACCCCTTTCCAGTGCGCCCAGATCCTCGTTGTTGAGGTCGGCCTTGGCTACGCCGCCGTGATGCTTTAAGGCGCGAACCGTGGCGACGACGACCACGGCGTCGGGGGTGAGATCCGCCATGCGGCACTTGATGTCCAGAAACTTCTCTGCGCCCAGATCTGCGCCGAAGCCCGCTTCAGTGACGCAGTAATCCCCCAAGGCCAAGGCCATGCGGGTGGCGGTGACAGAGTTGCAGCCGTGGGCGATATTGGCAAACGGCCCGCCGTGGATAAAAGCGGGCGTACCCTCCAGCGTCTGCACCAGATTGGGCTTGAGAGCGTCCTTCAAAAGCGCCGCCATCGCCCCCTCGGCCTTCAGATCGTGGGCGGTGACGGGCTTACCGTCAAAGGTATAGCCCACAATGATGCGGCCCAGACGGGCCTTCAGATCGAGAATGTCACTGCTCAGGCAGAGGACTGCCATGACCTCGGAAGCTACCGTGATATCGAAGCCGTCCTCCCGGGGCACGCCCTGCATTTTGCCGCCCAAGCCGTCGATGATATGGCGGAGCTGGCGGTCATTCATGTCCACACAGCGCTTCCATGTGATCTGCTTCACATCAATGTTGAGGGCGTTGCCCTGTTGGATGTGGTTGTCCAGCATAGCGGCCAGCAGATTATTGGCCGCGCCGATGGCGTGGAAGTCGCCGGTGAAGTGGAGGTTGATGTCCTCCATAGGGACAACTTGGGCGTAGCCGCCGCCGGCCGCGCCGCCCTTGACGCCGAACACCGGGCCGAGAGACGGCTCACGCAGGGCGAGAACGGCGTTCTTGCCCAGCTTCTGCAGGCCGTCGGCCAAACCCACCGAGGTGGTGGTCTTACCCTCGCCGGCGGGGGTGGGGTTGATGGCGGTGACCAAGATCAGTTTGCCGTTGGGCTTGGTGTTTTCCCGCAGCAGAGAAAAGTCCACCTTGGCCTTGTAGTTGCCGTAAAGCTCCAAATATTTGGCGTCTACTCCGGCGGTTGCGGCGATATCGGTAATGGGGCGCATGGTGCAGGACTGGGCGATTTCAATGTCTGTTTTCATGGGTAAACTCCTTTCAAGGGTAACAAAAAAGCGCTACTTTTCCAGCAGCGCGCCCAGACGGTCGGCAATTCAACGGTTGTACTCCATGTGGTGACCCCACTTCCGTCAGTCATACAACACTCTATTTGTACCATACCAGATGGCTCGTTGTCAAGGCGCAGGGAAAAATTTGCACAAGGGTATTTACTTTCATGCTTTATTGCGTTAAAATAGCAGACAGACGACCGCTGGCCGCGAATCGACCAAAGGAGGTTTCTACCGTGACGAAGAACGAACGCAAGGAGCATAGCGACATTCTCTACAAAACGATTTTGGCCTTGGAGAACGTGGAGGAATGTAAACGCTTTTTTCAGGATCTTTGCACCGTGGCGGAGTTGAAGGCCATGGAGCAGCGGTTTGAGGTTGCGTTGCTGCTGGACGAGGGAATGATCTACAACGACATTCTGGAGCGCACCGGCGCGTCCTCCGCCACCATCAGCCGGGTAAACCGGGCGCTCCATTATGGTGCGGACGGGTATCAGCAGGTGCTGCCCCGGATTCGCTCCCTTTGGGAGAAGGAGAAGGACGCGCAATGACCTACTCCTTTTTAGCGGGAAGCTACGACGGTCTGACCCGTGATGTAGATTACGGAGGACTCGCCGACTATTTAGAGAGCTGGTTTTCCAAGGCCCGCCGCCCGGTGCGAACAGTGTTGGATCTGGCCTGCGGCACGGGGACGCTGACGTGGCTGCTGGCAGAGCGGGGTTACGAGACGATCGGAGTTGACCTGTCCCCGGAAATGTTGGCACAGGCGCAGGAAAAAGCCCCGGAGGGCTTTTCGGGAGAGCTGCCCATGTTCCTGAACCAGCCGATGGACAGGCTGGATCTCTATGACACTGTGGACGCCTGCGTGTGCTGTCTGGACAGCGTAAACTATGTGACAAAGCCCGCCCAGCTTAGGCGGGCTTTTCAGCGGGTACACCTCTTTTTGTCGCCGGGGGGTGTGTTCTTGTTTGACGCGCGTACGCCGGAGGCGCTGGAGAGCATGGACGCGCAGATGTTCTGCGATGAAGACGAGGACACCTGCTGTATGTGGCAGGGGGAGTTTTCTGCCAAGCGGCGGATCTGCACATACTATATGGACATTTTCCGCCGGGAAGGGGAGCTTTGGCGGCGTGGGCAGGAGGTACATGAGGAGTATGCCTATACCATGGAGGAACTGACACAAATGCTGTCCCAAGCAGGCTTTCGGGTCATTCGGTGCTATGGGGCGGGAAAGAAACGCCCCCCGAAGCCGGGGGATGATCGGGTATTTTTCTTTGCCCGCAAGGAGGGAAAATAGATGGACGAGTTGATCCGTGTATTGGCAAAGGACGCGCACGTCAAGGCAGTAGCCATTACAGCCAAGGATATGGTGGAGCGGGCCAGAAATATTCACAAGCTGCTGCCACTGGGCACAGCGGCTTTGGGGCGCGCGCTGATGGCGGCTTCCATGATGGGCTGCCAGCTCAAGGAGGAGCACGGCGCGGTGACGCTGACCTTCAAGGGCGGCGGGCCGCTGGGAACGGTGATGGCGGTGGCCGACCATCTGGGCAACGCAAGGGGATATCTCACCGACGGAAGCGTGGAGCTGCCCCTGAAAGCGCCGGGAAAGCTGGATGTAGGCTCTGGCGTAGGGGTAGACGGCACGCTGACCGTCATTAAGGACATTGGGTTGAAAGAACCCTATGTGGGAACAGTGCCGCTGGTGTCCGGGGAGATCGCCGAGGACATCACCTCTTATTTTGCCGTCAGCGAACAGATCCCATCTGCCTGTGCGCTGGGTGTGCTGGTGGATAAGAATTGCTCCGTCGCCCAAGCGGGCGGGTATCTTATTCAGCTTTTGCCCGGAGCGACCGATGGGGAGATCGAGGCCATTGAGGCGGGCGTGGCCCAGCTGGGCGCGTTGACCTCCGCCATGGACGCCGGGATGGACAGCGAGGGGATGCTGCGTACCGCGCTGGGGGCTTTTGAACTGGAGATCGTGGAGCGCACGCCGGTGGAGTACCGCTGTTATTGCAGCAGGGAACGTATGGAGCGCGCCCTGCGGAGCATGGGCGCAAAAGACCTGCGGGAGCTGATCGAAGAGCAGGGAGAGGCAGAACTGACCTGTCAATTCTGCGACAAGGTATACCACTTCACAAAGACGGAGCTAAAAGGACTTCTGCCCGGGTAACAAAAAATTCAGAAAATTGTAAGAAAACGTAACCGCTTTTTTGTTGCCTTTTGAAGAGGTTCGCGGTATACTACCAAGGCACGGCAAAATTCGACCAAGCTCTGACAGAGAGACAAAGGGGGCGGCAGTATGACAGGGGCAAGAGAGCAGCGGCCTGCGACACGGCCGCCGTCGATGGCACTGCGAGTGGGAAAAGTGCTGTATTGGGTCGTTTTTGTGCTGTCCGCTATTGTGGTAGGGTGTTACATCGGTCTAAAATCTTGGGCCAAGCCGCCCGCGCCGAAGCCGCCGGAGCCGACGCAGACGCTGGTGACCGTTCAGCCCACCGACAACCCGGACACAGAAGAGGATGAGAGTCAGGGCGACCCCACCACCGTGCCGGTGGTGGAAACAAAGACCCGGAAAGAGGACTGCTATACCTTTTTGGTGATGGGAATGGACGATGGAAACGGCAATACGGACACCATTATGGCGGTGACCTTTGACGTAAAAGGAAAACACGTCAGCGTGGTTTCTATCCCGCGGGACACTTTGGTGGATGTACCCCGAACCATCAAAAAAATCAACGCTGCATACAGCGCAGGGGGCATTGAAGAGGTGCAAAAGGAGGTCTCCTCCATTTTGGGCTTCCCGGTGGATCACTATGTTACCGTGAATCTGCGGGGCTTCAAGGCGCTGGTGGACGCAGTAGGTGGAGTGGACTTTGAAGTGCCCGTCAATATGAACTACGATGACCCCACGCAAAACCTGCACATCCACTTGAAGAAAGGAATGCAGCATTTGGACGGGGAGAAGGCGCTGCAGCTGGTGCGCTTCCGCTCCGGCTATGCCAACGCGGATATTGGCCGCATTGAGACCCAGCAGAAGTTTTTGAAGGCGTTGGCGAAGAAACTGATCTCGTGGGACAGCGTCTCCAAAATCAACAGTTTTGTAGATATCTTTGCCAAGAACGTCAAAACCGATCTGTCTGTGGGCAATTTGGCTTACTTTGGGTTGGCGGCGCTGGAGCTGGACACCTCCAGCGGCATCTCCATGAATACTCTGCCGGGAGACGGACAGGTGACCTATAAGGGCATCCCGTATTACTATGAGCTGTATCCGCAGAAAGTGCTGGACATTATCAACCAGAGTGGGCTGAATCCGTACACCGAGGAACTGACGTTGGAGGACACAAATATATTCCAAGCACCGTAAAGGCTTGAGACATCACAAAGCGTCTGCCGGATATCCGGCAGACGCTTTTTTGATCATGTCTGTTCAGGTGAAGTCGGGGAAGTCGGGATGAAAGGCGGAGGGGGACAGGGCGTCGGACAAGATGATCCGCACCAGAGAAAACCCGCCGGTGGGTTCGACCCGGGACGCGGGGGAGGCCAAGTAGCCTTCGGGCGGAACAGACAAGGGAAGGGAAAAGACTGCCTGAGAGCTATCTTCGGTGGGTACGATCATCAACGCGCCGCCGTGAAGTGCGGCGATGCGTTGGGCAATGGGCAGACCTAAACCGAGCCCGCGCCCGGGCAGAAGCCGGGTGGGTTGATTCCAGAGAGGGTCGGTGAGCGCAGCGGGGGAGAAGGAAAGGCCGCTGCCGCCAACAGTCAACATGGCCTGTTCTCCCTGCTTCTTGAGCGTAAGGGTCAGATCGGCCTTGCCGTCAGGAGCGGCCTTAATAGCGTTGGAAACCAGATGGGTCACCATGCAGTCCAGCAGACGGGGGTCGGCCATGGTGTAGAGAGGTGCATCCGGAAATTCCACATGGAGCGTGATGTGACTGTCGCCGGCACACCAGTGTTCCAATTCATCTTTCAAATGGTGAAGCCATTCGGAGAGGTCAACGCAGACCTTGTGAGAAAGAAGCTTCGGCTCTGCACAGTTGTCCAGCTCAGTGACAATACGGAAGATCTGAAACAGAGCGCGGTTGACCACAGAGAGGTCTTCCTTCAGCTCCGGGGCATCGCCGGGAAGCCGGTCATTCAAAGTAGAAAGACCGCCAAACGCCTGTGACAGGCGCTGGCGCAGTTGGCTGGACAGGTTTGCGGCGGCCGAGGAGAGAAAGGCGTCGGAGCAGAGAAGTAAAAACAGTCCCTCGGCGGTGCGGTGGCCCTGAATGTAGAAAAACTGCCCGGCCAGCCAGACAGAGGAGCTGCCGTCCCATGCGGCCAACTGTTCCAGATCGGTCTGAGAGAGGCAAAGGGCGTCCGCTGCAGGATTGGTAAGCCACTGACCGTCGGCCACGTGAAGAAGAAGCGGGTCAGGAAAGGAATCATAGTTGGAATGGAATTGCGGCGCGTCCACAGTGGTCACCTCCTGAAAAAGCGGCGCGTGTTAAGATAGTATGTCACAGGAGCCGTTTCTGCTACTATACCAAGTTTTGGGGCGCGATTCAAGTCGAAAAACGCGAAAGTCGTCGAAAAAAGTGGTGGCAAAAGAAAAATTATACAAATGTGACGGAATCTCAAGGGCAAATTTGTTGAAAACCGCACAAAGGAAAGTCTTTTCAAACGGGTCAAAATGTGCTATGATGACTGTGCAAAAGTCCTACCTATACCGATTTTGAAAAGGAGTAATGGAACAATGAGCATCAAAGTAGCAATTAATGGCTTCGGCCGGATTGGCCGTCTGGCTTTCCGCCAGATGTTTGGCGCTGAGGGCTATGAGATCGTCGCGATCAACGATTTGACCAGCTCCAAGATGCTGGCCCACCTGCTGAAGTACGATACCGCCCAGGGTAACTATGCCCGCAACCACACCGTCACCTACAACGAGGGTGAGGGCGAGGACAACTATATCGTGGTGGACGGCAAGAAGATCACCATCTACAAGCTGGCCGACGCCAGCCAGTGCCCTTGGGGCAAGTTGGGCGTGGACGTGGTGCTGGAGTGCACCGGCTTCTACACCTCCAAGGAGAAGGCTCAGGCCCATATCAATGCTGGCGCCCGCAAGGTCGTTATCTCCGCCCCCGCCGGCAATGACCTGCCCACCATTGTCTTTGGCGTCAACCACACCGAGCTGAAGCCCGAGGACACCGTCATCTCCGCCGCCTCCTGCACCACCAACTGTCTGGCTCCCATGGCCAAGGCTCTCAACGATCTGGCCGGCATCGAGAGCGGCATCATGACCACCGTCCATGCCTACACCGGCGACCAGATGATCCTGGACGGCCCCCAGCGCAAGGGCGATCTTCGTCGTGCTCGTGCCGGCGCCCAGAATATCGTCCCCAACTCCACCGGCGCTGCCAAGGCCATCGGTCTTGTCATCCCCGAACTCAACGGCAAGCTCATCGGCTCTGCCCAGCGGGTTCCCACTCCCACCGGCTCCACCACGATCCTGGTTGCCAAGGTGAGCAAGGCTGTCACCAAGGACGAGATCAATGCCTACATGAAGTCGGTCGCCTCTGACAGCTTCGGCTACAACGAGGATCAGATCGTCTCCTCCGACATCATCGGCGAGACCCATGGCTCCATCTTCGACGCCACCCAGACCATGGTGGGCGAGGGCAACCTGGTTCAGGTCGTGGCTTGGTACGACAACGAGAACTCCTACACCAGCCAGATGGTTCGTACCATCAAGTACTTTGCCGAGCTGAAGTAAGCTCTCTCCGTACGACAACGAGATAGGTTCAGCAAGGTGCTCCGCCTCGCGCGGAGCACCTTTTTCTTCCCCATTTGACACCCTTCCACAAATCGGCTACAATGGTGCCATCATCTTTTCTGAGGTCGATACGTCATGAATCAAGACCTGACCCGGGGGCCCGTCATGGGCTCTATGCTGCGCTTTGCGCTGCCTATGATCGCAGGAAATCTGTTGCAGCAGTGCTACAATATCGCCGATACCCTCATTGTCGGAAAGTATTTGGGCCAAAATGCACTGGCGGCGGTAGGATCGTCCTTTACGCTGATGACCTTTCTTACCTCCATCTTGCTGGGCCTTTGCATGGGCAGCGGTGCGGTGTTTTCCATCCGCTTTGGGCAGCGGGACAAGGAGGCGCTGGGGGAGAGCGTATGTGCATCCTTTGCGCTCATTGGGGCACTGACGATAGTGCTGAACCTGACCGCCTTTGTCTGCTTGGACGAGATCCGGGTGTTTCTGCGCGTCCCCAAAGAGGTTTGGCCGCTGATGCGGGAATATTTGAAGGTGATCTTTTGGGGGATCACCGCCACCTTTTTCTATAATTATTTTGCATCTTTTTTGCGCTCAGTGGGCAATTCGATAGTGCCTCTGGTGTTCTTGGGGGTATCCGCTGCGCTGAATATCGTCCTTGACCTCTGGTTTGTGCTGGGCTTGGAACGGGGAGTCACCGGAGCGGCAGAGGCTACCGTAATTGCCCAGTATCTTTCAGGACTTGGAATTTGTGTCTATACGCTATTGAGGTCAAGACAATGGCGGGAGCTGCGGGGACGGCTGAAATTCCTGTGGGGCAGAGTTAAGGAGATCGGCGGATTTTCCATACTTACCTGCGTGCAGCAGTCGGTGATGAATCTGGGCATTTTGATGGTTCAGGGGTTGGTGAACAGCTTTGGGCCAACGGTGATGGCGGCATTTGCGGCGGCGGTGAAGATCGACGCCTTTGCCTATATGCCCGTTCAGGACTTCGGCAATGCTTTTTCTACCTTCATTGCCCAAAACTACGGCGCGCGAAACAGGGAACGTATTCAGAAAGGGTTAAAAGGCGCGGCGATCACCGCTGTGGGATTCAGTGGGGCGGTGTCTGTGCTGGTCTGCGTATTTGCCGGGCCGCTGATGCGCCTGTTTACCGAGCCGAGGGCGACGGCCGTTGTGGCGGAAGGGGTGCGCTATCTCCGCATTGAAGGGGCGTTTTACGCCGGGATCGGCTGCCTGTTTCTTTTTTATGGATTGTACCGCGCCTTGGGCAAGCCGGGGATGTCGGTGGTACTGACGGCGGTGTCGCTGGGCACGCGGGTCGCGCTGGCGTACCTTCTCTCCGCGATCCCGGTCATTGGAGTGGTGGGGATCTGGTGGTCTGTGCCCGTCGGGTGGCTGCTGGCAGACGGGGTGGGGGCGGCCTACTATTTGCTCCGCCGGGATAAGCTGTTTGAATGGAACATCTGACGGGCCGGGCAAGACGCCCGGCCCGTTCTTTATGGACACTATCTTGCAAAACTGGGGCTTGTATGCTACAATGCAGATGACTGGTTTCCACACCCAGTCCAAGAGGCGGAGAGAAGGCCGCCGGAGGGAACGCGCTTATCCTCCGGGAAGGAACCTCCGCTTTTGTACCGGCGCGGGTACTCTAAACAAAAAATGGAGGTTTTTTTATGCGAAAATTCACTGTCCGAGACCTGACCCTGGCCGCCCTCATCGCGGCGGCGTACGTCGTACTTACC
>CARXAY010000031.1 GCA_949093475.1 uncultured Oscillospiraceae bacterium | reverse complement strand
ATCATATATAATGTAGCTGCATTTATATTAGCTTTGATACGAAGCTTTAGAGCCCTAATATGTTATAGCCGTTTCATACTACACTTTTGAGTCTAAGCGAGAGAAAGAGAAGAGTGGATGATCATGAGCTTTTGGGATTATCTTAACCCTAATGTAGGAACAGGTTTCTTGCGCATTTTGTGTGCGGCTACAAATCTGTTGCTATGCCTGTGTGCGGTGATGCTCTGTGCTTACTTATTCCCTCGCTTCCGAAAAGGGGCGCGGGAGGTTAAGCGAGAAAAGCCGACAAAACCGGAATGGGGTATCTCAACTGCAATTGTTGGGGCTTTTGTAGGGCTTGGCTACTTTGTAAGCTTACACCCGGTGATTCCTTCGGCATCTTCCGGGTATACCATTTACGAGGTGCTACAATGGCTGGTGGATCGTCTTGACCCCCTCTTGGATATAAGCGGACTGCGGGCCGAACCGTTGCACGGATTTATTGGTCTCAACCTCTTGACGCGCATTATGGCCTTGTTTGCGTTTTTTGCGGCAATCCGCTTTGCGAAGCATTACATCGCGCGAATGGCCGCACGGTTTTCTTCCTATTTAGAAAAGAAACTGGAAAAGCAAGTACAAGAGACTGCTTCTGAGGAAGAACGTACAAAGGCAGGTGAAGAACCCGCTGGAGAAGAAAAGCAAAAAACTGCAGATGGAAAGGAAAAGGCTTGGGAACGGAGCTTTGAGAAGATTCTGAAGGGGACGCTGGGGGTCAGTGGTCTCAGCATCTTTGCCTATGTTTTTGGGCCGGAACAAGCGCAGGATGCCATCGCGGGGATCATTGGATCGCTTGGAACATTCATCCAACAGATCACCACCCTAAGCCAACTGCAGACAGGGGACATTGGCTTTGCAGGGTATCTTTACAACGTGATGATCGTTTTGTCCAGCCTGTTCATTCTGGCCATCTATGTGACTGCCATCGTGCTCTTCATTTCCTTCGTTGTTGCGGTAAAAAGGAACTGGTCTCAGATCACCAAAAAGCTGGAAGGCGAAGACGGTCAACGCAGGCTTTGGAGGATCATGGGCATCATGGGAATAGCGGCAGTATGCGTTACCCTGTTTGTAGTGATGTCCAGCTTGCTTCAATCTGGTTTTTTCCAAGAGGCGTTGGCCAGCGGCGCTGGCGCAACGCTTAAGGGCGCGGTGCACATTATCCTGCTGTTGTTAATGTTTTGCGTGGTCGTTGTTATAGCGATCCTTTTGGGCGCTTTTGTGATTTGGGCATGCAATGGCATTTTCCGCGGGGTAAAAAATGCCATTCAGGCAGAGAGGCAGAAGCAGCGGCCCAGCAAGAAAATTCCGGCGCACATGAGCGCGGTAGAGCTGATCAAGCATCTGTTGGGTATGCTTACTGACGTGTTGGCGTTGATCCCTCTTGCAGTGGGAAAAGTCTGCAATGTAGCAAAATCTGTTGTGGTCACTGGCGTTCAGATCTTTACCGGTTATCGAAACGAGTTGGAAAAGAACAAGGCGCTCTTTCTGGCTGCCTGCTTTGCGTCCTTGGCTTCGCTGATCAATACGTTTTGGGGGCTTAAAAAATTCTATAGCGGCAATAGCGCTGGAAATAATTCGCCGGTTTTGATCGTCTGCGCGCTGGCCATCGCTTTTGCAGTGCAGTTAGCCATGCTGATTTTTGGCTTAAAGGCCGGCGAAGGAGCGGCCGAGCGGAGAATGCGGGAAGGCCCGCGGCGGAAACAGGCGAAGGAGCAAGTAGGCAGCAGTCAGGGATGCCGCATTACTCCGTGGAAGCGTTATCTGCTCTGTTACCTCCTGCTGATGATGGTGTCTACCACCTTTGCCTATACCAATATGCTGGGTTATTATGCCGATGTTGCGGATCTGCGCCAGCAGGTCTATGACCAGGTGCGCTACAAGGCGGAGCATGATTTGAACCTGATACCCTTAGCCGAACAGTTGGTGGACACTTATCAGGAAAACGAGACAGAGTTTCTTGCCGAGTTTACGAAGCGTTCCGCCCAAGCGTTGACGGATCGGGAAACGATAACGGCATTTTTCCAAGAGGCGGGAGTTGCAGAGGGAAATAGAGGATCGGAGACTTTTGTTGCCCGAGATCGGCACTCGTTGTATAAGGCTGAAACGGAAGAACTGGAAAATCTGGTGTCCGCTATAAGGGCTATTGCCACCATGGATGCCAAGGTGCTGGGGAAGGACAATACAATTACCATAATAGAGCTGAAAAGGCCTGTTGGCATACGATCTGTCCGTGTGGCTTGCGTTTTGGTCGCCGCAACAGGCCGTGGTACGCATACGCTTGTTCAGGCAGGCGATCCTTCAACAGGAAGTGCATTGGCAACACGAACCATCTCCAACGCCGACAAATATACAATTTTGAAGGAACTGCTAAACCAATACGCGCGCGTCGAAGAAGCTGTTTATAATGTCACTGCGCAACAAGGTGAAACCTTCCCTCAAAATATTACCGACGTAGTGAACCGCGGGGAAAGCTATCGCGGTAAAGATAACAGCAAAAAGACTTTGATGGAGACTCTTTATTCGCCTTTGAATGAGAACATCAAAATCACCACACGCCAAGAAAACATCCTTGCGCTCTGCAATGAAGAAGCAACAGACAGAGGAGAACTGAGGGAGCTTCCGCACATAATACGAACGTATTTGGATGCGGTTGATCCAGATGCCGATGACCCAGAAGCTGATGACCACGCAAAGTTAGACGACTACTTAAACAAGTCTATTAAGGTGTATGAAGTGCTCTCCGGGGTGAAGACGGAAGATGACCTGCAAAACGACCGACAGACCGACCAATCCCCGGCCTTTCAAGTGCGGGAATACCAGAATTATGCCCAGAGTATTGCCCATTCTGACCTTCGCGTTGGGCTTGACATATTGACGCGCGGAGGGCTAAATCCCCACCGCAAGGACATCAACACAATGTATTCCGCGTTCTGGATGGCTGTGTTTATCCTTGCCATCTGTGCGCTGGTGGATCTCATGCCGCTGTTCTGCGGGCGACTGTTGTTTAAAAACATCTACCTATTTGAGCCAAACGGTTCAATTCAGACCATAGGGTATCTGAACTATGAGGCGCTGCTCATTGACCTGTTTGCGCTGCCGGAAGAAGACAATGAACGGCTGCTTCACCTTGCATTTCTTTACGTGATCGTGCACGGGGACGCTTCCGGCAAAAAGCAGGTGCTGCCGTCATCCATGCAAGGCTATGAGAAGCTCCATGCTATTCTGCAGTCAGTGGATTTTAAGCAATTCTTTGAAGTCAGGCAAAAGATTCTGGGTGGATTAGGAATTGATTTGAACGACACGAAGATCTTTGCTCAATTCCAAGCTTGGGTCAATTCTTTTGTTCAGCAGGAAGATATTGACTTTACTCCTTTGTTTCAATGATTTTGGCTGCAAGGTATCCTTAGGGAAGCCCCCGTGTGATCTGTGGATCGCAAGGGGGCTTCTTTTGCCTGCGTGGGCCGAAGAAGCAGAAATTTACCTGTTGACAAGCGGCGGTTTTTCTGGTAGAATAACTCACGCTGTTGGACGCGCAGCCGCGTGCTGGTGTAGCTCAGTTGGTAGAGCAGCTGATTTGTAATCAGCAGGTCGGGGGTTCGAGTCCGTCCACCAGCTCCACAATTTTATACGGAGGAGTTCCCGAGTGGCCAAAGGGGGCAGACTGTAAATCTGTTGCGTAAGCTTCGGTGGTTCGAATCCACCCTCCTCCACCATTCGCCGCAAATTTGAACTTGCGGCGAATTTTTATTTCTCCCGCTGTGCAGCCGGTATATTGTTTTTGAAAATGACTTAGTATAATGAATAAAAAGCGTAACACCTTTTATTCTCCCATATGGGAAAGCAATTTTTATAAGGAGTGAGCCCGATGAAGAAGAAAATCACATCCCTTCTGCTGACCATGGCCCTCTGCTTGGGCCTGCTGCCAGCCGCCCTGGCGGCGAATGCAGGCGAGACTCTCACCGCCGAGGAAGCGGAGAGCAAGTACGGCATCTCCATCAGCCCCAGCTCCATCGATCTGGGCACCATTTACAACACACCCGCCAAGGAGGAACGTACCTTTACCGTCACCAACAACGGCGATGTGGATGTGGCGGTGGCCAAGTCCGGCGGCACAGGAATCCTGTCCTCCGGCAACAAAGACAGCGACGCCTATCTTATTAAGGCGGGAGAGAGCCGGGATTACACCTTCAGCATCAATACGTATACTCCCCAAAAGGGCAGCGGCACCATCGACCTGTTGGTCATTATAGAGCCTGAGAAGGTGGGGAGCTGGAAGACCTCCTTCTACTATGAGAGCTATACCACCGGCGAGCGCTGCACCATCAAGGACGCCCTCACCGTCCACTATGACCTCCGCGCCCTGTCCGATGCGGATGCGGGGGACATCGCCTGGGAGGTGAGCGATACCTTCATCGACTTCGGCACCTCGGATGTTGCCGATGGACATCACCCCTCTCAGGAAAAGGCCCTCACCGTCACCAACCGGGGCAGCCTCCCCTTTGTATTTGAGGCTGTTTTCGACCTCTCCGCCTGTGAGCGTGCGAACAAGAAAGACCTCTTTTACAAAGGCATCTCCGGCGCCGGCAGTTTTGTAAGACCGGGCGAGTCCACTAAGATACGTGTGTCCACCGCGTCCGGCTACCAGATCCCGGGCAAGGTGGAGGGCTGCGTGCTGAAGCTCACCGCCTACTACCCCGACTCCAAGGAGAAAAACACCCTCACCGCCGAGATCCCTCTGTCCATTAAATTTCTCTCTGACGGCGGCTATCGGATCCGGAACCTGAGCGACTCCACCTACGGCAAGGTGAGCACTGCCGACGGCGTAGACCGGAGAGCCTACAGCGGCGAACCGAGCTTTATTGTCAAGGAGGGCTCCGACCTCACCTTTGTCATGACCCCCTACAACCCCGCCACACACTATGTCTCCGACATCAAGATCAACGGCGAGAGCGTGGGCACGGCCGGCATGGTGGGCAACACCTACACCCTTTCCAACATTCAGGAAAACTCCGTGTTTGAGGCCGTCTTCGCTCCCGGCGCGGCCCCTGCGGAGCAGCAGCCCGCCACCGGCAACTCCCAGCCCGCCGCTTGGGCCAAGGCGGACGTGGAGCGGGCCATCGCGGAAAGCCTTTTGCCCGCCGAGCTGCAAAGCGCCTACGATCAGCCCATCACCCGCCGGGAGTTCTGCCTGCTGGCCGACGCCCTCTACACCAAGGTGAAGGGTGGCGTGGCCGCTGCCGACCCCGCCGTCACCTTCAACGACACCACCGATCCCGCCGTCCTCCGTATGGCCTCGATCAAGGTGGTCAACGGCGTGGGAGCAGGAAAATTCGACCCCGACGGCCAGCTCACCAGAGAACAGGCCGCCACCATGCTGGCCCGTCTCTCCGCCGTCTTAGACAAGCCCCTAACCGCCAGCGAGCCGACCTTTGCGGACAACGCGGACGTGGCCGGTTGGGCTATGCCGTTCGTGGGTCAGATGCAGGCAAGCGGCATCATGGGCGGCACGGGGAACAACCAGTTCTCCCCCAAGCAGAGCTACACCCGGGAGCAGAGCGTAGTCACCATCATGCGGCTCTACGGCATGATAAAGTGAGCTCCGTCGGATTTTCTCATCTATATCATTCGCCAATACCAAGACGAAACACCACCCTTGGGCGGTGTTTCATCTTTTCTGTCACATTTTCTCCTCTGCGCCGTCTAATCGTTTAGGAGGTGTTATTATGGATGGCAAAAAAGAACAAGAACAGTCCATTCTGATCCAACGCGCAGTCAAGGGAGACCGGCAGGCGCTGGAAGCCGTGCTGGCCGGGGTACAAGACTTGGTGTTCAACCTCGCCCTGCGGATGCTGGGCACGTTCCCCGACGCAGAGGATGCCGCGCAGGACATTTTATTAAAGGTAATGACCCATCTCTCCTCTTTTCAGGGCAACAGCGCGTTTACTACTTGGGTGTTCCGCATTGCGGTCAACCACCTGAAGGACTACAAGAAGCACATGTTTGCCCACGCCCCCCTGAGCTTTGAATTCTACGGGGACGACATCAAAAACGGCAGCCTTGCGGACGTGCCCGACTTGACCCAGAACACGGAAAAGTCCCTCCTTGCCGAGGAGCTGAAGCTGTCCTGCACCAATGTGATGCTCCAGTGCCTCGACCCGGAGAGCCGGTGCATTTTCATTTTAGGCACGATGTTCCATTTGGACAGCCGCATTGCCGGAGAGATCCTGAACATGACCCCGGAGGCTTACCGCCAGCGGCTTTCCCGGACGCGGAAGAAAATGGCGGAGTTTTTATCCGAATACTGCGGCGCATACGGCCACGGGGCTTGCCGCTGTGCCGACCGGGTCAATTACGCCATTCAAAATCACCGCATCGCCCCCGACCGGCTGGCCGTTACCGCCGCCAAGCCCAGCGATACCGTCCGGGAGGTCACGCAGGCCATGGAGGAGCTGGACGGCTACTCCCAGCAGTTTTCCTTCTGCCGGGCCTACCAGTCCCCCGAGCGGCTCACACAAATGCTCCGCGACTTTTTGAACGGCCCGGCCTTCTCCGCCGTAGTGGACGCATAAGGAGGGACTTCATGGATACACAAATGATTTTGCGCTACCTCACCGACCTGAGCGCCAACAACGACCGGGAGTGGTATCACGCCCACAAGGCAGAATATCAAGCGGCCAACGCGCAATTTGAAGGATTGCTGGAGGCCCTGATCCTCCGCATCGGAGAATTTGACGCCGGCGTTTTGGGCCACGCGCCCAAGGAGCTGACCTTCAAGCTGGTTCGGGACACCCGGTTCAGTCACGATAAATCTCCCTACAACCCCGCGTTCCGCGCCCACATTTCCTCCATGGGCAAGCTACCCATCCCTGTGGGTTACTACCTGATGCTCAAGCCCGGCGGGCAGTCCTTCTTGGGCGGCGGCCTGTTTGCCGATCTGTTTAAGGACGCCACCCAAATGGTGCGCGATCACATTTCCGCCCACGGCGACCAGTGGAACGAGATCGTCACCGCCCCGGCATTTCAAGCCCATTTTACCGTGGGCGGCACGCGCTTGAAAAACGTCCCCGCCGGATACGATCCCGCCCACCCGCAGGCCGAATACTTAAAGTACAAAAGCTGGTATCTGGAATATCCCATTCCGGACGCCGATCTTTTGGACAGCGCAGCCTTTCTCTCCCATGCGGCGGAGATCTTCCGCCTGATGAAGCCGTTCAACGACTACCTCAACGCGGCCCTCGCCCGGTTCAAAATGCCGGAACGGTAACGTAATACCAGAGCTTTCCTTTTTTCCCCTGCAAACTGCAAAGCCCGGCCTCCTACAGTGAGGCCGGGCTTTTTGCTGTTTTTTCTTGCGTCTCTTTTCTTGACAGTTCTTTTGAAAAATGGTATGATACACAATAATGGTAATAAAATAACTGTTGTTTTTCGTCAAAATAAACAAAATTCAGGAAGGAGCTGTCGCCCCCGCAACGTTGAAAATCCGATCTGTGGAATGTTTCCATCTATTTCTTAGGGAGGAATGAGGTACATGAAAAGAAAGTTCACCAAAATCACCAGTTGTCTATTGTGTCTTGCCATGCTGTTCAGCATGGCAATGCCCGCCCTCGCCGTGAGGGCGGATGACGACGCCATTCCCATCGACGCCCCCGCCCCCGACGAGGACGGCGGCAGCGTTCTGGATCTAAACGACTTCTTTGAGGACGCGGAGGCCTCGCTCCTTGCGAACGAGAATCCCTTCGACGTCACCGGGGAGTATGAGATCTATCCCACCCCCCACAGCGTGACTTACGCCGACAGCACGGTGACGCTGCCCGCCACCATGCCCGTGGTCTACACCGGCGACATTGATTCCTACACCAAGGATCGCGCCGAGGAGGCCTTCCAGCAGGCGGGGGTGACCCTGAGCGAGAGCGCCTCCGCCTCCGGCGTCGCCCTGCGGGTGAGCATCAAGGCGGACAGCGACGGCGTGACCGCCGAAACCCCCGACCTCTTTGCGAAAAACAGCGCCTATAAGCTCACCATCGACGCCAACGGCGTCACCGTGGTGGGCGTGGACACCGACGCGGCGTTCTACGGCCTGACCACCGTGAAGCGCATCCTCCAGCAGGTGACCAACAAGCGGGTCAAGCACCTCACCGTGGAGGATTACGCCGACGTGCCCTTCCGCGGCTTCATCGAGGGCTACTACGGCAACCCTTGGACGGTGGAGGATCGCGCCGCGCTGATGGAATACGGCGGGGAGCTGAAGATGAACATCTACTTCTACGCCCCCAAGGACGACCCTAAGCACAGCACCAAGTGGCGCGAGCTGTATACAGAAGATGAATTGGAGACAAAGATCCGTCCTCTGGCGGAGGCGGGCAACAAGTCCAAGTGCTACTACGGCTTCGCCCTTCACCCCTTCTGGACGGGTGATTTCGGTTTTGCTACGGAAGAGGGCTACAAGACCGACTTGGATATCCTCAAGGCCAAATTCGAGCAGGTCATGAGCGTCGGCGTTCGCCAGATCGCCATTCTCGGCGATGACGTGGGTGTTCCCGGCGTGGGCGTAGAGCGCAGCTATGTGCGTCTGCTGACGGACTTGACCGAATGGGTCTCCTCCCCGGAAATGCAGGCGAAGTATCCCGGCCTGAAAACCTCCATTCCCTTCTGCCCCAATGACTATATGCGCGATGCCTCCAGTGACCAAATGCAGACTCTGAAGGCGTTGCCCGACAGCGTTCCCATCATCCAGACCGGCGGCGCGATCTGGGGCAGCGTGAGCAGTTCTTACCTGACCACCTATCGGAATAACATGGGCGACAAGGGTGTGTTCATGTGGGTCAACTGGCCCTGCTCCGATAAGTCTCAGGGCAGCCTGATCATGGGCGCCCATGACACCGTTCTTCAAAACAACCTCACCCAAACGGACATCGACACCCTGAAAGGTATCATGCTCAACCCCATGCAGCAGTCCGAGCCCTCCAAGGCGGCTATTTTCCATAACGCCGACTACGCATGGAACGTCTGGAACGACCCTGAGACCAGCGAGCAGCGGATCAAAGACGTTTGGGATGACGGCTTTAAGTACGTGGATCACGACAGCGCCATTGAAACGCCGGAATCCAACGCTCTGCGGGAACTGGCAAAGCACATGATCCATAACAACGGTGTTGGCGCGACCTCTTGGCGCTTCGACTGGCATGAGAGCGCCGAGCTGAAGGACGATCTGGCCGCGTTCCGCGACAAACTCTCCACCAACAGCTTGAACGCCGCGGACATTTCCGCCATGCGGACGGAGTTTGAGATCCTTCACGACGCCGCAGTCCTCTATAAAGGTAAGACCTCCGGCAATCTGCGTATTCTGGGCAAGCGCAACGCCGACGGTTCTTATCCTGACTATCAGGAGCAGATGGCCCCTTGGCTGGATTACTGGGTAGAGTTTACCCAAGCCAATCTGGACTTCTTAGACGTTCTCTCCCTGCTGCAGAACAATTCCGACGGCAGCAAAAACGTCGAGATTCTCAACAAATACCTGTCCGGCCAGAATAATCTGGCCGCCGCCAACAGCCACCGTTTCCTTTATGTGAATCACTACGAAAGCGCGCTGGCCGGCGGCGAGTACATCGCCCCCTTCACCGATGTTCTCCAGAATACTCTGGCGGAAAAAGCGGGCTACCTTCTTCGGGGCGAGGAAGAGCCGCTGGTCGAGACCATCATTACCAGCCGTACCGACGTTGCCGATTTGAGCGCTCTGCGGGACGGCGACGATAGCACCCAGATCACCTTCAAAAACCCCGCCAGCCTCTCCGAGGGCGACTATATCGGCGTGCTGTATAACCGCCCCATCGACCTCACCTCCGTGAACTTCAAGCTGGGCGATACCAGTGCCGGCGGCGGTAAAAACACCTTCGGCGACTGCAAGC
>CARXAY010000030.1 GCA_949093475.1 uncultured Oscillospiraceae bacterium | reverse complement strand
ACCTATGGCGAGGCGGACGGCACGCTGAGCTACCCCGCTTCCTTTGCCGATCCCTCCATCACCGACACTCCCGCCTTCACCGGCGCGCTGAGCCGGGCGGCCGGGGAGGATCAGGGCAGCTATTTCTTCACCCTCGGCACGCTCCGGGAGACCTCCGGCAACTTCACCTTGGCCCTGACCCCCGGCGAGGGCGTCAAATATGCCATCGCCCCCAAGGCGCTGAGCGCCGAAAACGTGACCAAGCCGGATTCCCTGACCCTTGGCTACACCGGGCTTGCCATCACCCCCACCGTCACCATGGTCTACGCCTCCCCCGCCTTGGGCGACCTGCTTGTGCCCAAGGGAGGCTACACTCTCTCCTACGCCGCCGGAGAAACCGCCCTGTCCGGTGCGCCCACCGCCGTGGGCGAATACACCGTCACCGTCTCCGGCAAGGGCAACTACACCGGGAGCTATACCTTCCCCCTGACCATCTCCGACGCGATCTTGGGCGTGGGTCTGGACGGAGACAGCGTGACCTATACCAAGGGCGTGGACTGGGTCGCCGGTGCGAAGGACGCCCCCGCCATCGCCCAGCGGCTCACCGCCAGCTTTAACGGCAGCCCCGTGGAGCTTACCGGCGCGCAGGTGACCTATCAGGACGCAGCCGGAAAGACCGTGACCGAGGTCAAAAACGCCGGGGCTTACACCGTGGTGGTGAAGGTGGGCAACTACGCCCCTGTGGAGCTTCCCTTCCAAGTCCTGCCCCGGGAGGTGGGGGACGTTCTCCCCGATACTCTGTCCGGCGTGAGCTACACCGGCCAGCCCCAGACCCCCGATTTGACCGCCTCCAGCGAGCTGGGTGAGGGGGACTTTGACGTAGCCTACTTCAACAACACCGACGTGGGCACGGCCCAGATCGTGGTCACCGGCAAGGGCAACTATCAGGGCGTCAAGACCCTGACCTTCGCCATTGGCGTCACCGCCCTGCCCGACGATTTGGTTTCGGAGCTGGACGATGTGGTCTACAGCGGCCTGCTCCAGCGGCAGAAGCCCACGGTTCAGGGTCTGCTGGAGGGACGGGACTACACTCTGAGCTATCAGGGCGACGCCGTCAACGTCACCGACGCAGGCGTGACCGTCACCGTCTCCGGCGCGGGCAACTACGCGGGAAGCTCGGTGACCCGGACGTATCACATTGCCCCCAGATCCATTGACCCGGAGACGGACACCGGCAAAGTCTGCTCGGTGAGCGTCACCCCCGCCGTCATCCCCTACACCGGCGAGGTACAGTCCCCTGTGGTTCTGGTTCGGGACGGCCAGCGCGTCCTTACCTCCGGCACGGATTACAACCTGACCTATCCCGACAACGCCGTCAACGCGGGACTTTACACCATCACCGTCTCCGGCAAGGGCAACTATACCGATACGCGCACGGTCTCCTTCCGCATCAGCGCCGCCGCCAGCAGCGGCGGGCTGGAGGTGACGGTGTCCGCTCCCGCCGCCTACGTCTACGACGGTCAGGCCAAGACCCCCGGTGTCACCGTCGTCAGCAAGGATCACAAGGAGACCCTGACCGAGGGCACGGACTTCACCGTGACCTACGCCAACAACGTCCACGCCGGGCGGGCCACCGTCTCGGTGTCCGGCAAGGGCAACTACGCCGGGTCGTTCGGCTCGGCCGACTTCCTGATCGGCCCGGCGGAGCTGGCCGGGGTCTCCCGCCCGGGCAGCGGCGCTATCACCTATAACGGCAAGGAACAGACCCCCGCCGTGACCGTCACGGCCAAGGACACCTCCCTGACCCCCACTGAAAACACGGACTACGACGTGATCTATCAAAACAACATTAGCGCAGGCACGGCCGCCGTCACTGTCACCGGCAAGGGGGACTACACCGGCACGGTGACCACCTCCTTTGCCATCTCCCCCGCCGTCCTCACCGTCACGCCCGACGCCGGGCAGGGCAAAACCTACGGCGAAGCTGAGCCGGACAGCTACGGCTACACCCACGACGGCCCGGCGGAGCTGGCCTTCGCCGGCGCGCTGGCGCGGAAACCCGGAGAGGACGCCGGGGACTACGCCTTTTCGCTGGGCACCCTCCGGGAGACCTCCGGCAACTACACTCTCACCTTGGCGGAGGACGCTCCCAAGTTCACCGTTCAGCCCAAGGATCTCTCCGGGGACGGGATCACCGGCCAGAGCGATCTGGAGGTGGGCTACACCGGCGCGGCCTTTGACCGGGCGGTCACCACCCGGTACGACGCCCCCGCGCTGGGCAGCCTGCTCCTCACCGCAGACGACTATACCCTCACCTTTGACCCCGCTTCCCCCGGCGACGTGGGAGCATACACCGTCACCGTGGAGGGCAAGGGCAACTACCAAGGCTCTTATGAGTTCCGGCTGACCATCTCCGACGCCCTGCTGGGCGTGACCATGACCAAGGACACCGAGACCTACGACGGCACGGACTGGGCCGCCGGGATGACGGATCGGCTCACCGCCTTCTTTGACGGTGAGGCGGTGGAGCTTGCCGACGCCGAGGTGACCTATCGAAACGCCCAAGGCAGCGAAGTGGACGAGATCGTGGACGCGGGAGACTACACCGTAGAGGTGAAGGCGGAAAACTTCGACGCCGTGACCCTCCCCTTCCACGTAGAGCCCGCAGACATCAGCAGCGCGGAATGGGAAGCTCCGGACGACCAAACCTACTCCGGGCAGGCGCAAACCCCCGTGCCCGCCGTCTCCGGCCTCACGGAGGACGCCGATTACACCCTGTCTTGGCGCAACAACATGGACGCCGGGACGGGCTACGTTGACATCACCGGCTTGGGCAACTACACCGGCGTCAAGACCCTCTCTTTTGCCATCGCACCCCGGGCTTTGACCGAGGAGGATGTGGGCGAACTGACCGATCAGGTCTACACCGGCGGGGCGCAGGCCCTCAAGCCCGCCGTGACCGTGGACGGCGTCACGCTGACCGAGGGGAGGGACTACACCCTGACCTATGAGGGGGACACCGTCAACGCCGCCGAGGCAGGTATCACCGTCACCGTCACCGCCGCGGGCAACTATCAAGGCGCAGTGGAGCGTTCGTACGCCATTACCCCCAAGACCTTGGAGGACACGTGGCTCACCGCCAGTCCCGACACCCTCACCTACACCGGAAGCCCGCTGACGCCCATGATCTTGGTTCAGGACGGCAGCGTCGCGTTGACCGAGGGCCGGGATTACGCCCTGACTTGGCGGGACAATGTGGAGCAGGGCACCGGCTGCGCCGATGTGACGGGCAAGGGCAACTATCAAGGCACGGCCTCCGTCTCCTTTGAGATCGCCGCCAGCGCCGCTTCCCTGTCGGTGCGCGCCTCGGAGACCTCCCATGTCTATGACGGGGCTGACCACGCCCCTGTCCTCACCGTTTTGGACGGCGTGCTGCCCCTGATTCCGGATACCGACTACACCGCCTCCTACACCTTCAACGGCCAAGACATGGGGCAATACGCCCCGGACAGCGAGATGGTGGACGCGGGTATTTACCTCATCACCGTGTCCGGCATGGGCAATTACGACGGCGCAGAAGGTGCGGTCTCCTTCCGCATCCTCCCCGCCACCCTCACCATGGGTGCGGTGGGCGAGCAGGATTACACCGGCAGCCCGGTCACTCCCCTGCCCACGGTGACCCGGACGGGGGACACCGCGCCGCTGGCGCTGAATGTGGACTATGTCCTGTCCTATAACAACAACGTGGCCATGGGCGAGCAGACCGCCACCGTCACCGCCACCGGCCTTGGCAACTACGCCGGAAGCGCTGCCACCCAGTCCTTCACCATCACCGGCGCGCGCACGCTGTTCGCCGTGACCTATGACGGCAACGGCCACACCGCCGGAGATCCCCCTGTGGACAGCCAGAAATATCTGGCGGGAGGCAGCTTCACCGTCATGGGCAGCAACCGCATCCGGCGCCGGGGCGGCGCGTTTCTGGGCTGGACGACCACGGCGGTCACCACGCTGGTCACCTCCGCCGCTGAGCAGTCCGCTCTGCCCCTTCTCTCCCCCGGCGACCGTCTGAGCATGACCCGAAACGGCCTGACCCTCTACGCCGTCTGGGGGCAGGACGCCAACCTCAACGGCCGGCCGGACTACGCCGAAACGCTGACTATCACCGCCGCAGCCAGCGGCGGCGGGAGCATCTCTCCCGAGGGCCGGAAGGTGGTGGACTGGGGCGAGGCGCAGGTGCGCTACACCATGACCCCTGACGACGGCTACTACCTCTCCCGGCTGACGGTGGACGGCGTTTTGGTGGATCTCTCCACCCTGACCCAGCAAAACGGGAGCTATATCTACACCTTCCGCGACCTGAACGCCGACCACAGCATCTTCGCCTCCTTCACCTCCGGCGTCTCCGACGGCGTGACCTTGGATCAGGACACGGTGACCTACAACGGCAGCGACTGGGCGCAGAACATGGCCGACCGTCTGAGCGCCGTCTATGACGGCGTCAAAGTGCCCCTGCGGGCCGAGGATCTGACCTATCGAAACGCCGCAGGCGAGCCGGTGGTGCGCATGGCGGACGCGGGCGAGTACACCATCGTAGTGAATGTCCCCGGCCGCGACGCGGTGGAGCTTCCCTTCCGCATCCTTCCCGCCGCCCTCACCATGGCACCTGTGGCCGACCAGAACTACACCGGTAAGCCCGTGACCCCCCTGCCCTCCGTCCTTCGGGCGGGGGACGGCGCGCCGCTGACCGTGGATGTGGACTATGTCCTGTCCTATGAAAACAACGTGGCCCTCGGCAGGAACACCGCCTGCGTCACCGCCACCGGCCTTGGCAACTACGCGGGCAGCGTGGCCAAGCAGTTCTTTACCATCGCCTCCTTCGGCGGCGGAGGAGGCGGCGGGGGCGGCAGTATCGTCATCGTCGAGCCCAGCGGCGACCCCACCTTGGAAGACCTGAAGCGCAGCGGCATCGACAAGTGGCTCATCATCGACGACCACGCCGCTTACCTCCAAGGCCGTGGGGACGGCGATTTCCACCCCAACGACTCCCTCACCCGCGCTGAGGCCGCCATGGTGATCTACCGCCTGCTCAAAGACCCCAAGGTGACCGTCACCGTCCACTTTGACGACGTTGCCCCCGACGCGTGGTACGCCGTGGCGGTGGAAACGCTGGCTTCTCTGGGCATCCTGAAGGGCACAGGCAACGGCCGCTTTGAGCCGGAACGGGCCGTTACACGCTCCGAGTTTGCCGTCATGGCAGCCCGCCTTGCCACCCCCGTTCCCGTGGGCGAGGTGCGCGACTATACGGACATCAGCGCCGACCAGTGGTTCTACCCGGAGGTTCAGTTGGCCACCCACTACGGCTGGCTGGCCGGGTATCCCGACAGCAGCTTCGGCCCGTACCGGGACATCAGCCGGGCGGAGCTGGCCAAGGTCATCAACCGCATGACCGGCCGCATCCCCGACGCCAAGCGGATCGACAGCGGCGACGGCGTCGTCTTCGGCGACGTGCCCAAGACCCACTGGGCCTACTACGAGATCGTAGAAGCCGCTACCGGGCACGACTTTGACCGCGTCAACCGCGTGGAGACATGGGATCTGCCGTAATTTCTTTTGAGCGTTCCACAAACTGAAATGCAGGAAAAGCGGCTGGGGGTATCCCCAGCCGCTTTCTTTATTGTATTCCTTCCGCACTCATCTAAGTGCGTCCCTGATTGACGGAGATCATCCCCATTTTGCGCCCTGATAGAAGCTCACAAACCCGCTGGGCGAGGTCAGGCTTTCGGGGAAGGGGAACCGTTCCACTTGTCCCGGGTGGTTCTTTGCCAACTCGCCATACAGCGGCTCTATGTCCTCCCGGTCGCGGGCTAAATCGGGGATGTTTGCAATGTCGTCCTCAACGCGGTCAAAGAAATCCTCAATGGTCTCAGCAGCCGTCTGGCATTTCAACTCCACCACGGTAGTGGTTTTGGAGAAGCGGCGCGCCTTCAACACAAGATCGGCCCGCATATGGGTGCCGGGGTAAACGGAGCTATCTTCCAGCTTGATTTTATATCCTTCGATATAGCTGACAGCGATGTGGCAAGCAAGCTCCAACTGAAACCACCGCTCCCAGCCGCCCTTTGCGCCGCTGAGTATGTTGGCCTTTCGAATAAAGCCGGGGTCGCTGAACAGGGCGCTTACCTCCCGAACGACTCTCATAGCGCTTCCTCCAAATAGGACAGCAGCATGGCGTTGGGCGCGGGCTCGTCCACGCCGAGCAGAGAGGCCATGCCGGGGGTCGCGGCGGCCTTGTCCGCGGCCTTCTGCCGCTCCATCAGCGCTTGAACCTCGTTATAGGCCTCGGTTTGCGCAGCGGTGAGCTGATTGATCAGCCCCTGATAGGTGCTTATCAGCAGGTGGAGCGGGCCGTCCAACGCTTCCTTCCGCAGCTCCGGAGAGGTGGCGATATCCAACTGCAGCTTCTGCAGGGTCTTGCAGGCGGCGGTATTATCCGCGATGGTGTCCAGCCGCGCCTGAAGGAACAGCACGTCCGCCTCCGCCGCCGCCTTGGTGGCGGAGAAGTTCAGTCCATAGATGATGAAGTTCTGGAACACCTTTTTGCTCTTGATCGGGCCGCGGCCCTCGTACTCCCGGTTGACCAGCATCAGGTGGAGGGTCAGCCCCGGGCCAACCGCCACATGGTGGATGTCATGGGTGTAGCTGGCCGACTCCTTCCATGACAGGGCGGACAGAGCGTTGGTGAGGAAGCTCACCGCCAGCTTGACGGCCATGCCGGAATACTCGCCCAAAGCCACCATGGCCTTTTGCTTTTCCTCGTCATAGCCCGGCTGATCCTCAAAGACCTCCTTACCCACCTTCTCAATAACGGCGGCGATGTTTTCCAAAGAAAACTCCGTCTCCACCTGATAGTCCTCGTGCTGCTTGGCGGCGAACTGGATGTACTTGCCGCCGGCATCGGCATAGAACTTCTGGATGGACGCCTGAAACTCGTCCATGTAGGTCTCCGCGGCAGCGCGGACGTTCTGGCCCAGTTCCTCCATAAATTTTGTAAATTCATGGTCGGTCTCGCTGAGGTTCTTGATGGTGGGAGATTTGCCCATGCGCTTCACATTCCTTTCTTTCCAAAAGATAGGGTCTCTGCTACGTTGATAGTAGCAAATTCCCATTCTTTTGATAACTTACATATCTGTAAGTAGAAAGGAACGCTATGATCACATTTGCGCCCCTGTGGGACACCCTCCAAGGCCGAGACGAGACCATCTACGATCTGGAGTACCGCTACGGTCTCAACCCGGCGGAGATATCCCGCCTCAAGCACGACCACAACTTCACCCTGCGTTCGGTGGATCGCTACTGCAAGCTGCTGGACTGTGAGCTGTCGGAGGTCATCGCCTTAGTGAAAGAGCAGGTATAAATCCATCGACATATTTCTAAAATTATCTATATACTGTCAAGTCTGGCTTGGAAAAAGGCAAGCTGCCTCAGTCTCAAAATGGTGGGTGTTAGAAAATCCGTTAGAAAAATCTAATATTTGCCATTTCTTCCAAAAAAAGAAAGCCTCGAAACTAAGTCGTTTCAAGGCTTCCATGCTGGTCCGAGTGGCGGGACTTGAACCCACGGCCTCTTGACCCCCAGTCAAGCGCGATACCAAACTTCGCCACACCCGGATATTCCCTTTTCCCGTAGGAACTTTAGTATTCTACCACACTCCCCTCTATCTTGCAAGCCCTTTTTTCAAATTTCTTTGAGAAACCCTGCGGCTCAGCGCACCAAAGGGATACAGGTGATCTCCCCGCCCTTTTCCCATGTCAGCAGCGCGCCGCAGCCGTCCTGCGCCGCACCCGGATTCACCGCCAAAAGGCCGTCATACTCCTCGCACACCGCCCGGTGGGTATGGCCGAACAGCAAAAGCTGCGCCTGCACCGCCTGCGCCGCCTTCACTGCCAGCCCGATCCCCGTTTTGACGTGCTGGGTGTGGCCGTGCATATAGAAGACCGTCTTCCCCTCCAAATAGGCCACGCTTTCCAGCGGAAGCCCGGAGGCGCTCCAATCACAGTTACCCGCCACCCGGTAAAAAGGCAGCTTCGGGTACAGCGCCTGCAGCTTATCGCCGTCACGCACCACATCCCCCAAGTGAAACACCGCGTCCGGCGCATAAAGCTCCACCATGTCCTGCATCGGGCCGACGCGGCCGTGAGAGTCAGAAAACACCAAGATCCGCATTTTGTTTGTCACCATCCTAAAAAAATCACATATACTGGGTTTGAAAGGGGCGATCTCTATGCCAAAGCAAGACCCGCTCGGCGCGCTGAAACAAGACCCGCAAGCCGCCGCTCTCCTCTCCGACCCCAAGGCCCTCTCCGCCCTGCTGGGCAGTCAGGAGGCCAAAACCATGGCGTCCCTGCTGCAAAAAGCCGGGGACAGCCAGCTTCAGGCCGCCGCACAGGCGGCGGTCTCCGGCAGTCCGGAGGCGTTGGGCAAGATCTTGGAGCAGGTCTCCAAAAGCGCCGAGGGCAAAGCGGCCATGAATGCGCTGGAAAAGCGCGGAAAGCGTTGAACCGATAACCCGCCCACTCTTTCAGAAAGGAGACTGCCATGGCCGAATTTGAGGAAAAATTAGGGGCGATCCTGAACAACCCTCAGGCGATGGGGCAGATCATGGCCTTGGCCCAGTCTCTGGGTGGAGACAACCCGTCTCCGCCCCCGGCCGCCGAGGCACAGGACGCCGTTTTTGAGCCTGTCACCTTCGAGACCCCGGACACTCCGCCGGAGGCTTCCTCTGCCGATGGGTTAGACCTTGATCCGCGGCTGCTGGCCATGGGGATGAAGGCCATTTCCGCCTACCAAGATCCCAACAACGACAAGGCCAAGCTCCTTCAGGCTCTGCGCCCGTTTGTCAAGGAGACGCGGTATCGGAAGGTGGATAAAGCGGTACAGATCGCCCGGATCTCCAAGGCCATCCGGGCCGTGTTGGACAGCTTCAAAGGGGGCGAGGAGGGTGTATAACCGTTATATTCCCAATCAGGCCCGGTATGAACCGGCTGCCGGCCCGGCAGCCCCTCCTCCGCCCCACAGACCGCCGTCAAAAGGCGGGCTGGGCACGCTTCTGGGCAGTCTTGGCAGCGGAGAGGGGATCGGTCAGAGCGTCTCCACCCTGCTCAAGACCTTCCATCTGGACGATCTGGATACCGGCGACATCCTGCTCGCCCTGATCGTTCTGTTCCTGATCTTGGAGGACGGCGACAATTTGGATCTCATCATCACGCTGGGGCTGATGATCCTCTTTAGCTTAGGCGAGAAGTAGAGTGAAGCGCCGTGCCGTCGGGCAGAGAAAAGGTCAGGCCGGGGGTGGCGGGGGTCTCCACGGTATACCCGCTCATGCGGTAAAATACCTCCTCCCCCTTGCGGCTCTCGGCCCGAACCAGCAGACCGGTGTCCACCGACACCCAGTATTCCTCCACATAGCCCAGCTCCTGTTCCTCTACCGCCACATAGACGCACGGCAGATCGCCGCTGCTCTGGTAGCGGGCGTCCACAATGTCGCTCTGCACCAGCGCCAGCACATCCTCATAGGTGGGCAGGCGTTGGGAGAGGTCGGCGCTGCGCTCCTGCGCGGGGTATTCCTGCCACGAGCGCTGGTCGTCGTACCAGACGTAGCGCTTTTCCTCCCCCACGATGGAGTGGCACACCCGGCCGTCGGGCAGGGTGGCCGTGACCTGCGTCCAGCCGCCGTCCACCACAACTTGAGCCGTCGTCTGGCCCACGTTGCCGTCCTCCCCCACCGTCTCTACGGTAATGGTGCGGGCGTAGCTCTCCGGCCGTTCCAAGGTGGCCACCACCCGCTGGACGGTGTCGGTGGTGACCTCCACCCGGCTGTAATCCCCCGTGCCCGGTGCGGTTGGCGTCGCGCTGGGCGTTGGGGTCAGGGTGGGCAAGATCACGCTGGGGGTCTTGTGAAACCAGTTGATGGAAAACGCAGAAAACAACGCCACAGCCATCAGCGCCGCCACCAGCGTAGCAATGAGGTTGCGGTGTCTTTTGTC
>CARXAY010000029.1 GCA_949093475.1 uncultured Oscillospiraceae bacterium | reverse complement strand
GCGTTGATGGCCCGGATCACGTGTTCATAAGACCAGTTGGCCGGGGTCATGTCGGTGGGGATCTTCAAATCGGTCTGGTCGGAACTGAGCTTGGTCACCAGCAGGCGGGAGATCACTGCGGCGGACTCCTCCCGGGTGAGTACCCGGTTGGGGGCGAAGTACCCGCCGCCCACGCCGCGCATCACGCCGGTCTTGGCCAGCGCGTCGATGTAGGCGTAGGCCCAAGTCTCCGCCTGCCCGGCGTCCTCAAACATATGGATCTGGCCGGCGGTGTCGGGCACCTCCAGCTGGAGCATCCGGCAGAGCATCGTGGCGAATTCTGCGCGGGTGACCGGCTGTTCTCCGGCAAAGGCCTGACCGGGTACGCCTTGGATGACCCCCGCCGAGGTGAGCCGGCAAAGGGCGTCATAGTAGCGCTCCTTCCCCGTCACGTCCACATAGGCCAGCTCGGCGGTGGCCGTCCACTGGGCGTTGGGGTTGAGGAAAATGTCCATCAGCTCCACGAGCTGGGCGCGGGTCATGGTCTCATGGGGGCGGAACGCGCCGTTTTCCCCCACGTTCTCCCACGGCCCGGAGAAGTTGAAGTTAAAGATGGGGATCTCCAGCTCCGGCACGGGCAGCACCTCGGACACCACCACCAAAATGGACGCGCTCTTTTGGTTGTCGGTGGTGACGGTAATGGTGGCCTCCCCCAGACCGCGGAAGGTGACCACACCGTTTTCGTCCACGGTGGCTACGGCGGGGTCGCTGGAACTCCATGTGTAGCGGCGGTTGGAGGGCTTGGGGGGATCGGTGACCACCCCAAGGGAATAGGGCGCGTCGCCCAGACGGGCGTACAGGGCCTTGGGGGTGATGCGGATGGTACGCACCTTCCCCGCGCTGCTGCCGCTGTCGGTGGCGACATAGAGCTTGGCGGTGCGGCCGCCGTTTTCCTCCGGGTTGACGTTGACCTCCTGCTCCCCGTTCTCCTTGGAGCGGATAGTCACCAGCAGATCGCCGGAGAGGTCGATGGCCTCGTCCTTGTTGATGCGAAGCTGGGCGGAGCGGTCAACGTCCCAATAATAGCCGTAGTAGCGCACCGGGTCGTTGCCCACCACGCTGTCCAGCAGCTTGAGATCCTCATAGCGCAGGGTATCGGTGAACCAGACCGCCTCCAAAAGCTCCACGATGAACTCCGTGGTGCGATCCTCCCCCTCTGTGTTGCGCTCCCGGCCGGCGGAGATCAGATCCAGCCGCTGGGCAAAGGTCTTGACGGCGGCGGCGGTGAGGGGCTGGTCGTCGATGGGCTCCTTCTCCCCCTTTTGGTCGACGCGGGCCAGATCCTCCGCCACTTTATCTGCGGAAGCCTTCTCGGCGGCGTTCTTCATGCCTTGGGCGGCAGAAAGCACCGTAGCCGACGCCGCAAGGGCGTCAGCCTTCAGGGTCTCGTTTTCCGGGTCGTCCTGCCAAGCCTTCACGGCGGCCTTTGCGGCCTCCAGACTCTCGGCGGTGACCTGCTCGTCGCCGGAGAGGTCGGCGGAGGGGTTGTAGTTGCGGCTCTCGCTCAGGCGCACCAGCGGATAAAACACCGTGTCACGGGGCAGAGCCTTGCGAGACGTGTCATAGAGCCGGTAGAACCAATACGCCTCCGCGCTCTCCGCGCCGCCGGGGTACGCAGAGGGGTCAAGAGCCATGCCCTCGTCCTCGTCGGCCCACGGGTAGAGCTGTCCCTTATAGATGGTCTTTTCGTTCGCCGTCTCCGGCTTGGGGAGGGTTTTCAGATTGGGGAGATAGGCCGGGTCGATGTAGGGGCGGACGGCCTCGCCGCCAAAGAAGTAGGTGTCCTGATGATCCCAGTCCCCCTCGTTCCCCGCCCACGTGGTAAGCATCCCGTCCTTGTCGTAGAAGAGAGCGTACTCAAAATGGGTCTCGGCGGCAAACTCGTCGTTTCGGTCAAGGAGGGCGTCCAGCGCCTGCGTCAGGCCGAGACGGACGGCATTGCTGTGGAGATCCACCGCCAGCGACGGCAGCAGCGAGCGGCCCTGAAGCACCGGGCGGTCGGCCTTTTGGATGGTGGCAAAGGGCGCGGCGTCCTGCTCGTCCTCCGCGGCGGCGCGGGTGCCCAGAAGCACCTCGGTGGCGTCCACCCGCGGCTCGCTGGACGCGCCCCAAGTGTAGTTGGCCGCGTCCGGGCCGAGGAGGCGCATATTGGTGACCTCCACCGGGAGCTGGGAGACCGGGTTGTAAACGTCGTGGGCGGAGGTGACCTCGTCCAAGGTCTGGGAACGTCTCCAGTCGTAGGACGCCCCCGGCCCGATGGTGGGCCGGCCCGTGTCAAAGGCGTCGTCCTCATAGTGGACGTTGGGGTTGACAAAGGTAAAGGTCAGCAGGTCGCTGCCGGCGGGCTGTTCCCCGCTGCGGAAGGACACCCGGCGGTTTTGCAGGGTGTTTGTGAGGGCGGTGAAGTCTGCATAGTTGGCGCTGTTACTCTCATAGGACGCGCCGGTGGGCAGGTAGACGGCGTCCTTGATGCTCTCGCGCACGATGTTGTTGTCGCTGTCCACCTTGACCTGCGCCGTGGCGTCAAAGACATTGGTGAGGGTCACCGTTCCGGCGGCGCGCTTCGTTCCGTCATAGACCTTGTCCTCCGCGGCAAGGGTATAGGTCAGCCGGCGGGGGTTCACGCGGATGGTCGCGGTGGCGTTGGTGCCGCTGGCCACGGGGGGTGTGCCGCCGGTGGTGCTGACGGGGGTGTAGTCATACACGCTGAGGTTGTGGATCAGCACCGGCGTATCCCCCAAAATGACGGGGTCGGCGGCGTTCTGATACTCCGCCACCGCGGTGGCCTGATAGGCGGAGACGATCAGCGTCTTGCCGTTGGCGGCAAAGGGATGGTTTGGCGCGCTGCTGTTCGTTCCGCTGAACTGCTGGGTGTCGTGGGTGGGGGCGATGGTGACGTGGTCGCCGCTGTGGGCCTTGCGGTATGTGGAGGTCAGGTTCTTGCGCTCTTCGCTGGAGCCGGGAACCGGCGTGCCCACATCCCAGTAGTTGATATACAGGCCGTGGCTCTGGAACTGTTCGGGGCTGACATAGGGCACGTTGTCCCACTCCATCACCCCTGCCGTGTCCGCCATATAGTCGATGCGAACCCGCAGGCCGGAGAGATCCAGCGTGTCGCCGTAGGTGTAGTTCAGCTTGGGCGGCTGAATGATATGGATGTGGTCGATGGTACGCAGCTTCACCGCGCCCCAGCACCGGTCAAAGGTGCGCGACGCGCTCAAGCGGTAGTTTTTGGAGGTGTCCGTCTCCGCCATGGTGTTGACGGTGACCCTCATGTCGTCGTGCCACGCGTCGGTCGCCCCTTCGGCCAGCTGCCACAGGGTCGGCGTGCCCAGCTCAATGCGGACGTTGAACGCCAGCTCGTCGCTCCCCACCAAGGTGTTACCGCTGATGGGCAGATTGTGGGACGCGCCGCTCATCACCGGCTCGCCGTTGGCGTTGATGCGGACGATGGTCTGGGGACAGGTGGTCGCCCCCGGCGTGATGGCCAGTCCCACATCCAGACGGTTCTGGGTGGTGTCATACTGGGTGGTGAAGATGGTCGCGGAGGTGGCGTTGTAGATGGTATAGACCGGGCCGGGCTGGCCGCCGTCGGTGGTCTGGCTGTGCCTGATGCCGTTGATCTGGATGGGCCGGGGATAGACAAACAGGATGCCCGGCTGGCCGGTCACCACATAGTTGTCAAATTCAAAGCTCGTCTTGGCAAAGGAGATGGGGTACTCGCCCCATCTGCCCTTGTTCAGAGGGGAGTCAGGTTTGGCGGTGCTGGACAGGGCGGGGATGCTCGCGCCGGCCAGATCGGCCGGAGCGGTGTCCCGATCCCACCGGGCCAACTGCTGGGGATCGTAGGTGTAGCCAAAGGCGTCGCCGTCCTCGCAGAAGACCGCGTCGTTGCTCTCGCCGTAGAAGCGGTGGGCGTTCTTGGCGGTGAGGGTCAGCGCCGCCTTGCGAACCTTCACAGGGCGCGAACCCACCACGGAGTAGATCTCCGGGTCGTTTTCGCCGCGCTTGCCCACCACGAAGATAGATGCGTTGTTGTGGACGCCGGGGTAGAGGAGCTGGTCAAACACAAGCTGCTGCCCCGCCGATACGGCGGCCTTTTTGCTCGCCTCGGTGGTGGCCGCGCCGTCCTTCAGATAGTAGATGGTAAAGCCGCGCTGGGTAAAGTTGTCGGTGTCCAGATCTTGGCTGGGGTCGTTGGGATCAGGGCTTTTCACCGTGGTGAAGCGCAGGCTCTCCCTCTGAACGTTCCGGGCGGGGTCGTTGTCGAAGCGGGTGGCGTAGCGCACCTCCAGCGTGAGGTAGTTGTTGCCGTTGGGCTGGGAGGGAAACCATGTCTCGCCGTAGGTGTAGTTCATCTTGCCCAGACTGGTCAGCTCCATGTCCTCAATGGGGCGCAGAAGGACGGTGCCTGTGCCGTAACGCTGGTAGCTGATGGTATAACGGGTATCCGGCTCAGGGGCAACATAGGCCTCCGCGTTGGCGGGGGCTTCCTTGTCGGCCTGCGCGCCGTTTTGGTAGACCAGAACATAGTTGTTGGCGGCTGTGCCGGTGAGGGCCAAGTCGCCGATCTCCACATACCGCTGGGCCGAGCCGCCCGCCGCGGAAAGGGCTTCCACGCTGTAGAAGTTGGTGGTGAAATCGTTCCACATTCCGTAAAGATCGTTGCCGTCGCCGTCCTTGTCGGCGTCGGGGATAAAGCGGACGGTGTACGACACCTGAAGCGCGGCCTTGTCCTTCTCCAAAACGGCCAGCGTGTCGTCGCCATACTTCACGTCGGTACGCACCACCGGCCGGGTGGTGTCGTTGTGGGTATAGTAGGTCACCTGACCGCGGTCATTGTACCCGGCGGTCTCCAAAACCACCCGTCCGCTGTCCACGTCCGCCGTAAAGGGACGCTTGGATGCGCCGTCCACCTGCTCCTTGAGGAAGAGGGTGCGGGTGTCGGCGTAGATGGTGGCAAAGTCCGCCGTGGAGGCCGTCCCCTCCTCCGCGTTCCCGGCGGAGTAGAGGTCGCGGATGACCACGGGGCGGGCCTGAATGGTAAAGCTGTTCATTCCGAAGGACTCAGAGGTGACGGTAGAGCCGCGCTGGGTATAGCGGAAGCTGTAATCCTCGCTGCGCGCGCCGTAGAGGATCACATAGAACTGGCCCGTGCCTCTGGGGGTGTCCGCCTTGACCAGATTGGGGTCGTTCTCCCCGGTGGGGATGGCGGCGACCTTGGAGATGGCGATCTTGGGCAGGGTATACTCCCCGTCCTTGGCCGCCAACAGGGCTTCCAGCTCCTCCGGCGTGCCCTTGGGGTTTTGTGTGCTGGGATAGCCCATGGTCTCCTTGAGCCACTGCTGCTCCGAGATGCTGAGCTGTGTCCAGTCATAGGTGTAGCTCAGGTCGCTGGGGTTTTCATCACCGTAGAAACGGCTGGCGGCGCCGGGGGTCAGGGTGATGGGCCGGGCGGCGATGTGGAGCGCCTCTTTGGAGTAGGTCTTGACAAACTCGACCTCCTCCCCCTCCTGAACGTCATACTTCCGCGCGGCCACGCACAGATACCAGCCGTCCATGGCGGTGGTCAGCACCCCGTTGCCGTAGGGAGCGAGGTCGGTCAGTTCCCCGTCCTCGTCATAGCCCAGCCCCGTGCCCGTGATGGCCGTGGGGCTGGCAAGGCCCGCCGCCATATCCTCCGGCGAGACCCAGTTATAGTGGAGATCCCACACGATCAAACTGGCGGCGTTGTAGTCAAAGACCACGTCGTAGGCAAAGTCGCCCATCTGGGAATCGTTTTCCAGATTCAACTGCACCCGCAGGCTCTTGGGCTCTGCAATGCTGCTGCCCGCCGTGGTGACCCGCCCGTCCAGCTCTCTGGGCCAGCTGTTGATCTTGATGGCGTTGATGCCGCAGCGCAGGACGATGCCCTGAATGTCGTTTTTCTCCGGGGAGTTCGTCCCGGTGGAATAAACCAGATTGTAGTTTTGGTTGGTGGCCCAGTCGTCCGCCAGCTCCAGAGAGGTGATGTTGCCGATGGGACGGGTCTCCTGCCGGGCCTGAAGGTGGATAAAGTTGTCGGTGGTAAAGCTCTCGTCGTACTCGTTGCGCTGGAACTGGCCGCGGAACTTCAGCTTCAGGGTGTCGCTGCCCACCCGGGCCGAACCGTTCGCGTCCAAGGGCAGGTTACCGTAAGCGCCGTCGATGATCTCAGGCAGGCACAGCTTCAGCGCGCCGTGCCCCTTGCCCTCATCCACCGTGAAGGTGCGGGCGTTGCGGTTGTCGTTGTTGTAGATCAGCGCGTTGTAGCCCTCGGCGGTCTCGTTGCCCAGCTCGCTATAGTCCACCGTAATGTAGTCGATCCGAATGGGCCGCTTCAGGATCGCCAGCGTTGGCCCGGGGGTATATACAAACCGGTAATTGTTCGCCTTGGCGTCGATCCGGGTCAGGATGGGATACTGCCCCACCTTGGTCTGGGCCGTGACCGCAAGCCCGGTGTGCTCGTCATAGGCGTAGAATTTGGGTGCGGTGTACCCATACTCCGCCAGAATGGTCTCCAGCTCCGTGCCGTTCCCGGTGGGGGCCTCCGCCAGACCTTCCGTATCCCGCTTGGCCAGATCGGCCACGGTATAGGTGAAGGTATACTCGTCGCTGTCGCTGCCGCGGAAGTTGCTCTCGCCATAGTAAGAGGAGCGGCCCGTCACCTGATAATGGAGGGTGCGCGGCTCGACCACGATGGAGTAGAGATTGCCCCGGACGGTGAAGGTATAGGGCCGGTAGAGGTTTCCGTCGGCGTCCGGCTTTTCCAGCGGCGCGCCGGCGGCGGTAGGCACGCCCCGGATCGAGCCGTCGGAGGAATAGTAGGTCAAGCCGGGGGGCAGGGTACTCTGGTCAAAGGTGTCGTCCCCCAGCGGTAGTCCGTTCACCAAAAATTCCTTGTCATACTGGCCGTTCTCTTTCTCGCCGCTGCCTTGGATCTGGTTGTAGAGCTGCTGGCTCTCGGTGGTGTCCTCCCCCAGAAGCACCAGCCCGTCCGCGGTGGGCTGGCAGTCCACCAGCGCGCGGAGATTCTGGGTCGCGCCGCCGTAAATGTCGTTTTGGGCGGAGAAGGCATAGGTGCGGTCGGAGGCGGCCCGCACCCCGGTGGTCTCCTCCATGAGCTGTGCCATCCACTCCGTCCGCGCCGCCGCCGCGCCGGGCAGGGCGCGGCCCATGTTGGGGGTGACCAGCGTCAGGTCGGACATTCCGGCGGAGATCTCAATGAGCCGGGCCATGTTCTCCGCGTCCAAGCGGCTCTCCGGGTGCTTCACCAGACGGAAGGGCAGCACCAACAGGCAGCCGCTTCGCAGCGTGGCTACCTGTGTCCGGTCGGCGTGCTGCAGGGCGATGACCACCTCCCGCAGGCTGCTTGCCGAGGTGGTCTGCTCCAGCTCGCCCTCTACCTTGGAGTAGTGGGTGGAAAACGCGCGGCTGCGGGAAAAGCCCTGCCGGTTGTAGGCGTTGCCGTTCAGGCCGGAGAAGATGGTCATGGCCTGCTGATTCTCGTTCACCGAGCGCGTGCCCATATTAAAGGAGAAGAAGGTGACATTCTCCCAGAATTCGTCGGCGGTGCTGTAGGCGTAATCTTGGTTGTAGGGATAGACCACGGCCGGCTGAACAAATTCGCTGTCATAGGTCAGGGCCAGCTTCAGGTCGCGGACAGTCTGGCCCGCCAGATCACTGCCCGCGGGAAGCTCCAGATAGACCCCTACCCAGAAGGTATCCTTGGCGTCGGGGTGTTTGTCGTTCTTTAGGGACACCCCCTCGGCGGCGTCCGCCTGCCAAGGGCCGGTGATGTTATTGGTGTGGCCCTGATCGGTCAGCTTGCCGCTCTCCGGCCCGAGGTAGCGCAGCTCTAACTTCGCCTGCGCGGTGACGCCGTCCGCCGTTACCTGCGCCCACGTCTTACGGGAATAGACCTCGCTGGTGTCCAGCGGACGGTAGAAGTAATTGGACGTGCCGCCGGTATAAGAGGGCTGGAAGCCGCTGCGGATGGCGGCCGCGCCGCTGAAATCGCCCACGCGCACCTGCGCGTCGTTATAGACCCGCTCCCGCAGGAGGCGGAACACCCGGCCCGTCTCACCGCTCCAAGCGCTGCGGTTTTCGTCCAGCACCTTGGCGTCGGCGTGGGTCACCGCGCCGTCCATATCCACGTCGCCGGGGATGGGCAGGATCGCCAGCGGCCGCTCCGCCGGAACATGGCTGTGGTTCACCGGGTCTTCAAAGAGGTACTTCACGCTGTAAACGCCGGGAAGCACCTTCAGCCCCCGCAGATCCACCTGATCCGTACCGCCGGTACGCAGGAGGGTCTGGGAGGCTTCCGTGCTGGAAAGGCGGCCGCCGGCCAAGTCGCCGCCGCTGCCCACATACCACACCTCGCTCACGTCCCCGTTGGGGGCGGTGACGCCGTAAAGGTCGGTGGTCAAAGCGTCGTCGGCCACCAAAAGCCGCAGGGTGCGCTTGACGCAGTCGGTATAACGGGTGTCGGGAGCGTCCGCGCCGAAGGACACCGCCCGGCCCTCGCTGTCCACAAAGGCCACGCCGGGATCAGCAAAGGCCATATCCAGATAGGCCACCACAGCGGTGGAGTCCAGATCCAGATTCTTGGCGCCGGCGACCCCCGTCCACGCCAGCGTGGAGTATTCGCCGGGGTAGAGGCTGCCGCTGTCGCTGGGGCGGATGGGCATATCGGTAAAGGTGTGGTTCGCGCTGAAATACGCCTTGGCGATCTGCTTGTTCTTGGCGATGGTCTCGGCGTCCGTCTCGCCCTCCGCCTTGTTCTCGTCCTTCCAGCGGGCGCTGCGGTCTTTGTCGATCATGCCGTAGGGGGTGTTGCCGTAGCCCAGCGTCGCCACCGGGGTGGTCAACCGCTCCACATGGAGGACATAGGTCTCTTTGGTCTCGCCGTCGGGGGCGGTGACCGTCAGGGTGATGGTGGTGAAGGGGTCTTCATTGGCGTCGGCGGCCTCGTCCACCTTGGTCAGGGGAATATCCGCCACCGTCCACTGCCCTCTGGCGGGATTGCTCAAGCTGTTGTTGGGGCTGTTCACCTGCTCCCGGTCGTTGATTTGGGGCGCAGGGGTGATGGGGGTGTTATACTCCCCCTTCTCCTCGTCCCACCGTCCGGCGTGGACGTTGGCGCTCAGGTCGGTGGACACCTCGCCGGTGGAAGCGTGGAACACAGAACCGGCGGCGACGGGGCAGTCCCCTGTCCCGTCCACATTGTAGTGATAGTAAGGCTCAAAGGTCTCCAGCGTGATGGTCAGCCGCTCCTCCTCTTCGGGAACGCGCAGCCAGAACTCCCGCAGCTCGCTCTCCCCCAGTTCGGACAGCGCCAGCGTGCCGGGAGAGACCTTCCCCCGGGGATCTTCGGTAAATACCGTGGTCTGAGCTTCGCTCACGCCGTCTTGGTCGGTGACAGCCATGCCCATGGCGGTGATGCTGCTTTGGGAGCTGGCCTTCCAGCGGGCCACGATGGGGACACAGTACCCCCACGCTTCGTCATCCCAGAAATACTTGTCCTGCGTCTCGCTGTTGTAGGGCAGCCGGGCCACGGTGGCCAGATTTCCGGCCGTCACGTCCTTGTCCCCGGCCAAGCCGTACTGCGCCGCCGTGCCCTCCACGGGGATCAGGCGGTACTGCTCCGCCGTCTCCTCGTCGGCGAACCATTTCTCGTTAAAGCTCCATGTGGGCAGAACCCGGTCGCCGTCGTCGATGCCGTACCACATCGTCCCATCCGGCAGCTTCCCCGTGATATAGAAGCCCTCTAACTCCTTGTCCGGGACGCGGCCCATTTCGGGCAGGGCGATATAGAGCGCGCCGTCCCGGTACACGATCTCCTTCGGATAGCCCCGGAAGCCCCAGCGCAGCGTCCCGTCGGTGAGGGTCTTGGCCTCGTAAGTGAGATAATTTTGATATTCCGTAATGCTGTTGGTAAAGCTGGTGGGCACGCCGCTGCCGTCCTGACTGCCGGGGACAAGAGGGATGCCGAAGCTCAGGCGCGCTTCGTAGTAGTCATTGGCCGGCGTCAGCTCTGCAAGGGGATCGGCCACAGGATCGGTGACCTCGCCGGTCTGCGCCGGCTCTCCCGTCCGCTCCCAAGCCTCTTCGCCCAAGGGGGTCTCCCGGATGACGCGCTCAGGGTCTTGCACCCGCGCCATGGCCAGCGGGGTGCAAAACATCTCCAACGCCAGCAAAAATGCCAGCGCGCGCTTTGCCGTTATCTTTCTCTCCATGGG
>CARXAY010000028.1:2951-10433 GCA_949093475.1 uncultured Oscillospiraceae bacterium | reverse complement strand
GCGAAGGGAGCTTCGCCGCCAACCTGAACACGCTCATCACCAACTCTCTGGCCCTGCGGGGCGGCACGGGCATGATCGTCATCGAGACCCTGACCGCAGCGGACAAGACGGCGGTGGACAACGTGGTAAACGCCCTCGGCGAAGAGCTGCTTCCCCGCGTCCTGCCCGTGTCCCTTACCCTGACCGCCGAGCAAAAGACCACCGAAGGCTTCCCCAACGCCCAAGGTCACTTGGCCATGGCCAAGCAATTGGCTGACGCGGTGGCGGGGCGTACCGTCTCCACCGCCGACCGGTGGCCCTACGGCGTGTCCAACGGCAATTTTGACACCAACTGGCCTGTCCGGCAGTCCGTGACGGCCAACCACGAGGGCTATGGGACGCCGGCGACCCTCTCCGTGCCCCAACAGGCCATCAAGACCAAGGTGGACGCAAGTGTGCCCATGACATGGCTCTTTATGGGCGACTCCATCACCCACGGCTCGGCGTGGACAGGCGGCTACGACAGCCTTGCCCAGCTCTTTGAAAAGTTTGTCAAGGACGATCTGGGCCGCAAGCAGGACATCGTCATCAACACCGGTTCTTCCGGCGCGACCACCGGCTCTACCATCACCGACCTCGACCGGCGGCTGATCAAGTACGATCCCGACGTGGTGGTGCTTATGCTGGGTACAAACGACAACCCCGGCAATGACGACGCCGACACCACATACAAAAACAATCTTCGCACCCTTCTGAACAAGATCAAGGAAAAGGGCGCGATGCCCATCCTCCGCACCCCGCCCACCTCCAACCAAAGGAACATGACCCGCGTCGCCGGGCTGATCCAAGAGGTCATGGAGGAAACGGCTTATGCCGACAGCGTCATTTTTGTGGATCAGTACACCCTGTGGGTCAACTCCAACTGGCAAGACGTTTACACCGATAACGGCCTCCACCCCGACGAGGCCGGCCACCTGTGGTTTGCCCACCAGCTCATCAATGAAATGGGCCTGTGGGATGCCGACTCCCAGATCTGCAATCTGGAATATCTGGCGCGGGAGATGACGGTCTCGGCCGACGACCTGACCATCAACGGCTACACCAGAGTGACCGAGCTGCCTGAGGGCGGTCTGGACGCGGGCTATTACCTCTTTGTCGCCCCCTACAACGGCAGCTTCTATATGCTCTATCCCGGCGCGACCGGCACGGGGGAAAATGTGAAAAACGCCGCCAAGCTGGTGCTGACCGGCACAAAAGCCACCGGCTACAAGCTCAATGTGCCGAGCTATGACGACACTGCGGTACAAACCAACTTCTCCAAGGCCGACAATCTGGTGGTGCTGGATGGCAGCCACACCTATGAGAGCGCCCCCTCCTATCAGGTCACCGCCCGGGAGAACGGCTATGTGCTGTTTTCCGGGACAGGCGTTGCGTACTCCGCTTCGGGGGACAGCGTGACCTTCTTTGTTCACAACAGTGACAACACCTTTACCCTCCGCAATAACGCCCCCAACCACGGCGCGCTCCACTTCTTTACGAACAATATGAACTTCAACCAGTCGGGCAACACGCCCGCCAACAGCAGCTTTTTGCTCTTCAAGAGCGACACTCTGCCTCCCGTGCCCCTGACGGAGCTGAACGCGCTGATCGCCACCGCCGAGGGCAAGGTTCAGACCGACTACACCGCGGCCTCTTGGGCGGCTCTCGCCGCTCCCCTCGCCGCGGCAAAGACCGTCGCCGGGGACAGCACGCAGAACACCCAGTATAAGCCCGTGGCCGACGCCCTCAAGGCTCTGCAGGCGGCAGTGAGCGGCCTTCAGGAGAAGCCCCGGTATCCGGAAGTCCCCTCCGGCGCGACCGTGAAGGAGCTGGACGACCTCAAGCCCGCCGCCAAGACCGGGCTTTCCCAGCCCTTCCCCAGCCTCGACGGCGGCATCGGCGGCGAGGCGGGCAATGATTCCTACCGCATCCCCGGCATCACCACCGTCAAGGGCGGCGACCACGACGGCCGGCTGGTGGCGGCCACCGATATCCGGTGGAGAGACTTTAGGGATTCCAGCAACATCGACACGGCGGTGAGCTATTCCGACGACGGCGGCAAAACTTGGAACACCTCCATCGTCAACTACTTCGGCGACACCGCCAACACCGCCACCGCCAACCGCTCCGCCATCTTCATCGACCCGCTGATCACCGCGGACAACAGCGGCAACCTCTTCTTGGTCACCAACGCCTTCCCGGCGGGCACCTGCACCCACGGCAGCCGCAATCAGCCCCTTGCCCAGTCTACCGGCTTTGCGGACATCACCCTCCACAACGGCACGCAGGTGGGCCAGCGGATGACCATCTACACCGACTACGTGACGAGCACCCAGACCGATAACAACTACGCCTACTATCTGGGCGACTTCGACTCGAACGGCTACGCCGACATTCTGGACGCCTATGACGGCTCGGCCAGCGGGTATTACGCCGACCGGCATTTCTACCTCTACTACCAGAAGGGCAACGCGAAAGCCCCGGCCACCGACAAAATCTACTGCAAGCAAATTGACGGGCAGGAATACAACCAAAGTTACGATACCGACATCTACGTCCAGCAGAACCTGTTCTTCCAGAACGCCACCCTCCACGTCCGCACCTGCCAGTTCATCTATCTGGTGAAGTCCGCCGACGGCGGCGTGACCTGGAGCGACCCTGTCATCCTCAATCCCCAGATGCGCACCACCAGCGAGTCCTTCTATGGCCCGGGCCCGGGGGCAGGGATCTGTCTGGCCGACGGCACTCTCATCGTTCCCATGTACGATAACGGCGGCGGGGAACACGCGACCTGTATGTATTCCACGGACGGCGGAAACACATGGACGCGCGGTACACGCCTGAACTACGGCTCGGAGAGCTGCATCGTCCCCATCGACGCCACCACCCTGCGGCAGTTCTACCGGGACAACACCACCACCATCCACTACACTGACCGTACCCTGCAAAACGGCGACTGGGTGCCCGGCAGCGAGCAGTCGGCCTCCGGCGCGCCCAAGCAGGGCAACAACCAGCTCTCCGCCCTGCGGTATTCCAAGAAAGTGAACGGCAAGGACATCATTTTGGTGTCCACCGCCACCAGCCCCGGCACTGCAGATGGCTGGAAACGTCAGGGCGGCAAGATCTACGCCTTTGAGCTTAAGAGCGACAAGACCATGACGTTGCTGTCCACTTATGTGGTCAATGAGTCCACCGACTGGTACGGCTATTCCTCCCTCACCGAGCTGAAGGACGGGAGCATCGGCCTGCTCTACGAAACCAGCCAGACCGACGGCCACGACACCAACAGCCCCGGCTACTGCGGCATGGCCTACCGCACCATTCCCATGAACGACATCATTGAGAGCGAGACCCAGACCGTCAGTCTGACCCCCTCTACCGCCGCCCTTTACACCAATGCGGCGGGCGGGAATACGACGATCCAGCTCAACGCCACCGTGACTCCCGCCGGGCCGGGCATCGTGTGGACGTCCTCCAACGAAAATGTGGCCACCGTCAGCAGCACGGGTCTTGTCACCGCTCAAGGGGACGGCGAAGCCATCATCACCGCCACCAGCGACAGCGACGAGACCGCCTCTGCCACCTGCACGGTGACCGTCGCCACCAAGATCGAGAGCATCACCGTCAAGCAGGACGGTACAGCCATCGGCAGCGGGCTGATCACGGTCTATACCAACGCCACCGACGAGGGCCACAGCGTCACCCTGACAGCGGAGACCGTGCCCGCCAAGGTCACCCACCCGGCGCTGAACTGGACGCGTCCCGACGGGGCAAAGGGTCAGCTCACCCTCTCCAACCGGGGAGAAAACGGCAGCAGCATCACCATCACCGCCGTTCCCGGCGAGCGAAACGTGGGCGAGGTGACGGTGGAGGTGGCCTCCGCCGAACACCCTGAGGTCAAGACCACCTTCAAGGTTCACGTCATCCGCAAGCTGGAGAGCGATGTGTCCATCAGTATCCGGGGCGTGAACGATCCCACCCGTGCGCCTCAGGTGGGCCAGACCTTGGAGGCCGACATCAACAACCTCCAGATGACCGACCCGGGCAAGGCCGCCCTCACCTACCAGTGGAAGCGCACCAAGGACAACACGACCTCCAACATTGGGATCGGCAAGACCTATCTTCTGACCGCAGACGATGTGGGGTACACCATCTCGGTGGACGTGACCGCCGGGGAAGATTCCTTCTATGAGGGCACCCGCTCCGCCACCCGCAGCCAGCCGGTGGAGAAGGCGGACGGCCCGCTGACCGGGCCGCAGGGTCTGACCGGGATCGCGCCCAGCGGCGAGGGTCTCAGCGACGGCTCCATCACCGGCTTTGGCGCGGATCTTGCCAACTATGAGTTCCGCCTCGCGGTCACCGACGGCGTGGAGAACGACTGGGATGACGTTACCTCCGAAGCCATTTCCGCCTTGGCCGCCGGGACGTATCAGGTGCGCGCCAAGGAGACCGACACCCACAAGGCGGGCGGCTTCAGCGTGGTGACCGTGCCTCCCTACGGCGTGACCACCCACGCCATCGCGCTGGCCGCCATGACCAACGGCCGCGTGTCCCGCAGCGCCAGCGTGGCGGAGGCAAACACACCCGTGACCCTCACCGTCCTCCCTGAGACCGGCTTCCGGCTTGCGGCGAACGGTTTGAGCGTGGAAACAAGCGGCGGTTCTGCAGTCGCTGTCACAAAAGTCGCCGGGCGGGAAAACGAGTACACCTTCCATATGCCCGGCGAGGCCGTCACCGTCAAGGCCACGTTTGAACAGCTCATCTTCACCATCACCCACGAGCTGACCAACCTTCAATGCAGCCGCGGCGCGGCCGATGGCCATCAGGTGGCCTACGGTGCAAGCACCGCCATCACCCTGATCCCCGACGCAGGCTATGTGCTGCCGCTGCGGAAGGATATCACCATCACCAACAGCCGGGGCGTTACGGTCACCGGCTGGACGATCAACGACGCGGGGGTCATCACCATCACCGGCGGCGTCACCAGCGACCTGTACATCGTTGCCTTGGGTCGGCCGGACACCCACACGGTGAACTACACCCTGACCAACGGCCTGAAACGGGTAGACGCCCCCGACAGCGTGGGCGATCTGGCCGCTTATGAGGGGGTTCTGGGCGCGGAAGACGGCTACAAGCTGCCCGAAACCATCATCGTCACCGTGGGCGGCAGCCTGATCGGCACAGAGAACTACAGCTATAACAAGGACACCGGCGAGATCAGCATCTCCGAGGGGAAGATCACCGGCAACGTGGTCATCACCGCCGTCGGCGTCAAGGAGGACGATGTACACGTCACCGGCGTGACCATGAATCGGGAGCAGGCTTCCGTGACCGTGGGCGGCACGCTGAGCCTGACCGCCACCGTTACGCCTACGAACGCCACCTCGAAGGACGTGGTGTGGAGCTCGTCCGATCCCGCCATCGCCGCCGTGGATGAAGCCGGCAAGGTGACCGGCATGGCCGAGGGTTCTGTGGTCATCACGGCCATGACCGTGGATGGCCGTCACACCGCCACCTGCACCGTGTCCGTCACCAAGCCCGGCAGCTCAAGCAGCTCCGGCAGCAGCAGTTCCCGTCCCTCCACCACCACCGAGACCCGGGAGGACGGCACGAAGGTGACCACGGTCACCAAGCCGGACGGCACGGTAACCGAGACGGTGACCCAGCCCGACGGAACGAAGTCGGAGACCGTCACCACCAAGAACGGAGACGTGACCATCACCGTCACCGACGAAAACGGCGAGGAACTGGTCAAGACGGAGCTTCCCGCCGCCATCCCCGCGCCCGAAGCCCGGTTCGACGACGTACCCGCCGGCCACTGGGCCGATCAGGCCATCCACAACGCCGCCGCGCTGGAGCTGGTGGAGGGCGTGGGCGGCACAGGCGTGCGTCTCTACCATATGTATGACCCCATGACCCGCGGTTCTCTCGCCACTGTCCTCCACCGCCTGTCTCAGGGCAAGACCGACTACGAATCCACCTTCAAGGACGTGGCGCAGGGCAAGTATTATACCGAGGGCGTGGCTTGGGCCGCCAAGGCGAAAGTCGTGACCGGCTATACCACCGAGATCTTCGCTCCCGACGACATCATCACCCGTGAGCAGCTGGCCGTGATGCTGGCGCGTTACGCCAAGCTCATCGGCATGGACACCAAGGCAGACGCAAACCGTCTCAAGGTCTTTGTGGACGGCGATTCCACCGGCGAGTGGGCCGTGGACGGCGTAGCATGGTGTGTGGCCAACGGCATCCTCAAGGGCAAGGGCCGGAACGACCTTGACCCCACCGCCAACGTCACCCGCGCGGAGGTCGCGGTGATGCTGGATCGGTTCATCGCGTTGATCCAGAAGTAAAGACGGTAAGAACGGCAAGAGGCCGCCCGAAATTCGGGCGGCCTCTTCTTATGCGATGATAATTTTAGTTAACCGGGGGAATTGATCAACCGAACCCAAAGATCATTGTAGAGCAACCGGGTGGCAGGGGGGAGGCAGGCGTAGGTTTCACAGTGTTCCTCCATAAAAGCGGCGTCGGGGTATGCGTTGGGGTCTTGGGAGACCTCCTCGTCTAATTCATCTCGGACGGAGAGGAGGGGTGAGGAGTACCAAGTCTCTTCGCAGTTTTTTAGTCCCGCCTCAGTGGAACACATAAAGTTGATGAAGGCCATGGCGTTTTCCTTGTGCTCGCAGCCCTTGGGCACGCACATGGCGTCCACATAACGGTTTGTGCCTTCCCGGGGAATGGCAAACTCCAAAACGGGGTTATTCTCCGCCATGGTAAGGTAGTCGCCGTAATAGTAGACCCCAATGGCGCAATTGCCGCCCTCCATCTTCTCAAAGATCTTGTCCATAAAATAGCCCTGAAGAAGGGGCTTTTGCGCTTGAAGCGCGTTCAGAGCTTCTTCCAGTTGGGCGGAGTCCGTGGTGTTGTAGGAATAGCCCAGCTTTTTGAGGGCAATGCCTACCGTATCACGGGAATTGTCAAACATCAGAATGTCATGGTCGTATTTCTCGTTCCAGAGAACGTCCCAAGTTTCCATGTCTTCGCCTTCCGCAACCAGTTCAGGGTTGTAGATGATGCCTAAGATACCGAACATATAGGGGACACTGTACTCGTTCTCTGGATCGTACTCCGGGTTCAGAAGAGCGGGGTCGATATCCGCCATATTGGGGATCGCAGAAAAGTCCAGCGGCTCCAGCATATCCTCGTCGATCATCTGGCCGATCATATAATCGGAGGGGATGATGACGTCATACCCCGTCGCCCCGCCGGCCAGCTTGCCGTAGAGGGCTTCGTTGGAATCGTAGGTCTGGTAGTTGACATGGATGCCCGTGGCCGCCTCAAAATCGTCTAAAACAGACATATCAATATATTCGCCCCAATTATAGACATTGACCACATTGCCGGCAGCGACCGGGTTGTTTTCTCCGCAGCCGGAGAGAGAGACCGTCAGCGCGGCAGCGGACAGAA
>CARXAY010000028.1:0-2941 GCA_949093475.1 uncultured Oscillospiraceae bacterium | reverse complement strand
GTGCTGGCGCAGATCATGGCGGGCCGTTTTCACTTCTTCATTGTACTGCAAGAGCTGGTCATGCTGCATCCGCTGGAGGTTCAAGAGCTGTTCCTGCACCTCCGCCTGTTCCGTCAGCGCGGCCTGACGGCGTTTTGCCTGCCGCTCCTGCCGGGCTTGACGGAGGTTTACCACGACCATCAGCCCGACGACCACCGTAAACATGATGGCGGAAAGGGCGTTGATCTCCGGGCTGACCCGTTTCCGGGCCATAGAGTAAATGACCATGGAGAGAGTCTGGGTCTGCGCCCCGGCGGTAAAGTAGCTGATGACAAAGTCATCGATGGATAGAGTAAAGGCCATGAGCAGACCGTTGACCACGCCGGGCATGATCTCAGGAAGGATGACCTTGCCAAAGGCGTGCAGGCCGTGGTCGCCCAGATCCTGTGCGGCCTCATAAATATTGGGGTCAAGCTGCCGGAGCTTGGGGGCTACTGACAGGATCACATAGGGAACATTGAAGGTGATGTGGGCGATGAGCAAGCTCCAAAAGCCCAAATTGAGCTTGGGAAGGCTTTCGCCGAGGAGTGCGCGCAGCGGCCCGTTCCAAGCGTCCACAGCCAGCAGAAAAAGGAGCATCATAGAGACGCCTGTAATAATATCCGCGTTGGTCAAGGGGATATTATTTACCGTCATACACACGCCGCGAAAACGGCGGCGAAGATTCTGAAAGCCGATGGCGGCGGCTGTGCCGATGATGGTGGCGAGAATCGACGCCAAGGCGGAGACGGCCAGCGTTGTCCATAATGCGCCAAGGATCAGCTCGTTTTGGAACAGTTCTTTGTACCAGTCCAGCGTAAAACCTGCCCACACGGCAGTAGAACTGGTGGCGTTGAAGGAAAACACCACAAGCACCAAAATGGGCGCGTAGAGGAACAAAAAGGCCAAGGCAATGAAAAATCGGCCTCCGAAGGTGTTTTTCTTCACAACGTCACCCCCTGTTGTTCGCCGTCGCCGAAGCGGTTCATCACGGCCATACACACCATGACGATGACCATCATCACCAGAGAGATGGCGCTGCCAAGGTGAGGGTTGTAGGCGTTTCCAAGGAATTGCATATCAATGAGATTTCCCAGCAACAGCGTCTTGCCCCCGCCCAACAGGCCGGAGATGGCGAAGGTAGACACCGAGGGGATGAACACCATGGTGATGCCGCTCAAAACGCCGGGGAAGGAAAGAGGGAAGGTGACCCGGCGAAAGACCACCGAGGCGTTGCCTCCCAGATCCTGCGCGGCCTCAATGACCTTGGGGTCGATCTTGTCAATGACCGAGAAAATGGGCAACACCATATAAGGCAGAAAGTTGTACACCATGCCCAGCACAATCGCCCCCTGCGTGTCGATCATCTGAAACGGCCCAAGGCCAAGCAGGCCAAAGAGACGGTTGATCAACCCATGACGTTCCAACAAAAACGTCCAAGAATATGTACGCAGGAGAAAGTTCATCCACATGGGAAGCATAATGAGCATGGTTGCCATGCGGTGAAGCCATCCCCGCTCACGGGCCAGAAAGTAGGCCAGAGGGTAGCCAATCAACAGACAGATCACGGTGGCAACAGCGGCCAAAAGGAACGAACGGCCAAAGGCGGCGGCAAACTGGGTCATGGTAGCGAAGTTGGCCCAAGTAAAGCTGCCATCAGGGGTAGAGAAAGCGTAGATGGTGATCATGACGATGGGCGCAACCACAAAGAGCGCCATCCACGCCACATAGGGGTAGGAGATGGCTTTACTCTTCATCTTCACTTTCCTCCCCGGCATCCTCGTTCAGCTCGTCGTACTCGGAGGAATAAGAGCTGTAATCGCCAAACATACCGGAATACTGACTCTTTTTCATAATGTGGAAGCCGTCGGGATCGATCTTGACGCCGATACGAGCCCCAACAGGGGAGTAGTCGGTGGTTTGGATGAGCCATTTGAAGCCCTGAAAATCCACAATGATATCGTAGTGCATCCCTTTGAAGGTGACCTCGGTGACCGTACCGGTGATCTGGCCTTCAGATACGTCCACGATGTCGATGTCCTCCGGGCGAATGACGATATCCACCGGCTCGTTGGGGGCGAAGCCGCCGTCCAAACAAGGGAATTTGCGGCCGTACATTTTGACCACTTTGTCCTCGAGCATCACGCCGTCAATAATGTTGCTTTCACCAATAAAATCTGCGACAAAGGCGTTTTTCGGCTCGTTGTAGATATCCTCGGGAGTGCCGATCTGCTGGATGCGGCCCTCGTTCATCACCACCACAGTGTCCGACATGGTGAGGGCTTCCTCCTGATCGTGGGTGACGTAGATAAAGGTGATGCCAACCTGCTGTTGGATGCGCTTCAGTTCCACCTGCATATCCTTGCGCAGCTTGAGATCCAACGCCCCCAAAGGCTCGTCCAGAAGAAGGACGCGGGGGCGGTTGACAATGGCGCGCGCGATGGCGACCCGTTGCTGCTGGCCGCCGGAGAGGGAGTCCACATGACGCTTGCCGTAGCCCGCCAAATTGACCAGAGCCAAGGCTTCTTCCACCCGCTGGGTGATCTCCGATTCTGAAACTTTTTTCACCCGCAGGCCAAAAGCGACATTTTCAAAAATGTTCATATGGGTGAAAAGGGCATATTTTTGAAAGACCGTGTTGATTTCCCGCTTATAAGGCGGAAGATCGTTAATGCGCTGTCCGGCAAAGAAAATATCGCCGGAGGTGGGCTGCTGAAAACCGCCGATGATCCGAAGAGTGGTGGTTTTTCCGCAGCCGGATGGGCCAAGCAGAGTTAGAAATTCGTGGTCTTTGATATACAGATTCAGATGGTCGATGATGACCTCGCCGTCGAATTGCATCACAATGTCCGACAGGCGGATGAGGTCTTGGGACATTATCCTCCCCCATTTCTCTAAATTTTTTTACAGGTTAAGAGAAGGG
>CARXAY010000027.1 GCA_949093475.1 uncultured Oscillospiraceae bacterium | reverse complement strand
TCCCCGTCTCCTCGTCATACATCAGCACCGGGAGGCACCCGCTGACGTACACCGTGCCGTCGATATAATAGTGGTTGACGCCGTCCCAGTAGACGTCGTGAAAATCCCGGTCACCGCTGATGGAGTAGGTGCCGATGTGTCCGGCGATGATGTCTTTGTAAAACGATCCCTTTGTGGCGGGGAACTTGCCCACAAAGGTGCTCTCCGGCGTGCCGAACTGCCAGCATTCTCCCGCCTCCTCGTCGATCCCGGCGTGGACAAAGATCTGCTTATCCGTCTCGTAGAAATAGGGCAGCCCCCGCAGCCATGCGACCAACTCCCGGTTGTGCTCCAGCACCGTTTTGGCGGCAGTGAGGTTCAGGGAATCCTCTGACAAGGTGGGCATCACACGCCGAAAAAAGGCCATTTGGGTAGGCGTGATCAGGGTGCGAAGGGTCTGAAGCTCCGGGTCGGTGTTCAGCCAATCGTTCCACGGCGGCAGACCGTATTCGTTTGGCTCGCCAGCCCCCGGGCCGGCATAAGTATCCAGCCATTCCAGCAGCATTTCCTCGTGGTTGCCCCGGAGAACGATGATCCGCTCCTGCCCGTAGGTCTGTTGCAACTCAAAAACCCGCCGCAGCACACCGCCGCTGTCCGGGCCGTTGTCGATGTAGTCCCCCAGCAGGATCAGCTTGTCACCCTCCGCCGCCTTTTCCCTGATACGGCCCATGGCCTCCTCCAGCTCGGTCAAATGGCCGTGGATATCACTGATGCAAAATAGCTTCGCCACAGTTTATTCCTCCTTTTCGTCTTTATCTGTGCACCCCTGTGGCGCTCCCTCCTTCGGCCCCTCGAGAAACAGTATGTACTCGTCCATCACGGAAATGGCCAGCTGCTTGCCGTCCCGGAGGGCCAGCAGCTGCCGCGGCGTCAGACGGACAAGCTGGCCGCCGTACCCCTTGCCATGCCGCTTTCTGGCCTCCGCGCTCGGCGGCAAAATGCTTACAGCGTCATCGCCGAGAAAAAGCTCCTTCTGTTGTTGAAACGCACGAAAGTTCTCCGTGTCATCGTCCCGGCAGTAGACGGCAAACTCTACCAGGTCAAAGCGGCGGCGGAGTTTCTCCAACTCCCACAGGAACGCGATCGCTACCATCTCCGGGTCGTTGCGAAAAACTCCGCAGCCAAAAGCCCCCAGCACCAGCGCGTCCACGCCATTGGCCGCCGCGATATGCAGAATATGCTGCGCCCGGCGGAGAAGCAAAAGAAAAAGCTCGTCCTGGGACACCCGGATCGGCACGCCCTCCCTAGATGGACGCAAGTCCGGCGCGGCGCAGGTGATCACGTCCACCGTCACAAAGTCCTCCGGGTCAAGTCGCCGGGGAAAGTCCTCGTCCGTTTTGCAGATAACCACGCCAGGGGTGTAAATGCAAGCATCGGTGTGCTGCGGGTCGCTCGCCGCCCGGTTGGGTGTGTAAAACTCCTCCCACATCCGCTTTTGATCCAGGGCAGGGTAGAGGGTGGAGCACCGGCACAGACATTCCTCCTGGGCGCTGCTGCCTCGCTTCACCCCGCCGCCGGGATTGGTGGCTGAGGCGAAATTCAGCACCCCGATCCGAGCCTTGGGGTGGTGCTTTCTAATTTCTATGGCAGCCTCAAAGCTCCTGCGGCGGCTGACCTCCACACGCCCCTCCTTAATGGTCTGTTGACCCTCCTCCGGCAAAGGCGGGCGATCCTCCGGGCCATAGAGTACGCTGTCCCGGCGGGCAGCTTCCACCGCCCGGGCTAGGGCCTCGTTCTCCCTGCAAAATGCCTGAGTGTCCTGAAACACCTGGGTCAGGGCCTCTTTTCTGTCCATGTGTGATTCTCCTTATTCCAGCTCCTCGTAATCCTCATAGAGTAAACATACCCGGCCCACGTTCTCGGTGACATGGAAGTGTCCGGCGTACCATGCGTCATAGTCTAACCGCCGTTCGATGGTATCCAGCCACTCCTCCGTGGAGTTGTCCACCGTTTCTTGGTCGATGGTGGGCAGAAAGGCGTGGCGGGGCATATAGCTTGCGGGCACGGTGTGGGAAAACACATAATCCACCCGCCAGCCAAGCCGCTCCAGTGCCGCCTCCACCCGGGCCTTGGCCGCCTCATCGGGCTGTTCCGAGGGAAACCATGGCAGACCGTTGGCCAGCCGGTAATACTTGTCCACCGAGTAGGCCCCGCCCATGACGATGGCCTTCTTGCCGCCAAAGTTGTAGACCTCTCCGTCTTGGGCAAAGAGGATATTGGGATAGTCCGGCTCGTAGAGAACCACCCCGCCGCGCCAAATCAGCTCCTCGTAGCCCTGCAGTTCCTCCGGCCGTTCCTCGTGGTTGCCGTGGACGCAGAACAGGGTAATGGGCAGCCGGGCCAGTTGCTCCTTCTTCTCCACATCCCGCTCGTCCAGAAAGTAGTTGACCCCCGCGTCCCCCAGAATGACCATCACATCGTCAGGGGTGGTGTCATACTCCTCGCAAAACGCTTCGATGCGCTCAAATTCCCCGTGGGTATCACCGGTCAAGATGATCACGCTTTTTCCTCCTCGTTCCCCTCCGCCGCCGAAATAATCTCATTCAGGGTTCGGGGTGTGTAGTTCATATAGGGCATCATACAGCCCACGTTATAGATGCTGCCCCGTCCCGCCTGCTCATCCGCGCGCATTTGCGCCTTACAGCGTTCCAGATAGTCATTCTCCCGGGTGCGGTGGACATGGCCGCAGAGCATATAGCAGTTGGATCGGTAGGCGCCGTGGTAAAACAGGATCGGGTAATGGCACAGCGTCACATGGCGGCCCTCGTCCACGATCTCCAGATAGTCCGCCACCGTCTCAAACCGAGCTAATAGCTCCATGGACATTTGCTCCCGACCCAGATCATGGTTGCCCCGCAGCAGCGCCTTTTTCCCGCGAAGCTGCTCGGTCAGCCTCAACCATTTACTCTGCTTCTTGCTCCAAATAAAATCGCCCAGGATGTATACGGTATCCGCCTCGGTGACCGCTCGATTCCAATTTTCAACCAGCGCGTCCTCCATCTCTCCAAGGTTTGCAAAGGGTCGGGCATCATATTTCAGAACATTCTGATGTCCCAAATGGGTGTCCGCGATGTAAAAGTTAGCCACCGCCCTCTGACCCCTCCAGTTCTTGTAGATAGGCACTCATATACCGTGCCCAAAGTGCGGCGATCTCCTCCTTTGACGGTGCGCCGGGCGCTCCCGTCAGAAATGCGTAGGTCAGCTCCTCGGCCCGCGTCACTTCCTCCAAACGCTCCGCATTTCGGGGGTCTTTTTTGATGTAACCAAAGATATGCCGGATGATCTGGGGCTCTCCTTGATAGTCCATGTCCCTTCTGATCCGCTCCAGCTTTTTCTCGTCACGAAGCACACGGCTCATTTCCGCCTCGATTTCGGCCATTTGCCGCGCGAAGGACATCTGAAACCACCACGCTCCGGGCGCTTCATCTGTTCTGTACGGGTCATTCCAAGGAAACCAAGGTTCTCCCATAAAACGCGCCTCCTCCCAAAAATTTTTGCCTTTTTCGCCCCGATCCCATGGCTCGGCGGGCTGTTTCCCACCTGTCACAGCCGATTCCGGATCACGTCCTCCAGATAGGCCAGCACGGCGTTGGCCACTTGGCGGCGGTAGGGGCGTTCCTCCGACACCGTGCCGTCATAGACCGGCTCCAGTCCCGCCTGCGCCGCCATGCGGTTGAGGACGTTCACCCGTCCCAGCACCGCGTTGTGGCAGACCGTGCGGGCCTTGTCCAGACTGACCTTCTTGTCCTGATAGACGGCCCGGTCAGTGTTGTCGTAGTTGTAGAGCTTGAGCCACGTCTCCATTTCCACGATGGCGGCGTGGTAGGCGGAGAAGTCCCGGATGCAGTCGCCCATCATCTCCAGCACCTCCGGGTCATCCCCGTAAGCGGCCGCCAGCTTTTCCAGTACATCGGCGCGAAACACAGGTTCGTTCATGCCAATTCTCCTTTCTTGTTTTCCTCTTCGGTATTCGGCAGTTTTCCTTTCAGATCCCGAACCATCCGTGCCCCTTCACGCTCCATCCAAAGGATATCCCTCCACTTTAGGATGGCGTGGGGAGCTCCACGGTGGTCTCGGTAAAATGCCCTTTACCATATGGCCCACCGGCCGGCCAGCCATCCCAGACGTCGGTGATGGTGCCGTCCTTTGCGTAATATACACATCCCCTTCTTTGGTTGACGTCGAATTCCTCTGGCGTCAACCGGATATCGTCCGGTATACGACTCACAAAGTCAGGAAGCTCCATTGTCTCCTCTGCAAAGGGTTCGTATTTGTGGATTGCGAAGGGCTCTTTCAGCCACAGCCCCACCGCAAGAGCCTGCTGACTAAATAGATAGTAACCGGCGCTCTCCCCTTCCTGCGTCGGTCCGTCGTTGATCCGCAGAGCGTAGATGTAGGGATCTTCTTCCTCCATGACCTCTTTGATCAGCCGTTCCTGGTCGTGGATATAGCCCTCGATCTGGGCGGCCAAGACCTTGTCCTTTGTATCCAAGCGGCGCAGCAGCCCCCATTCCTCCGCCAAGGAGGCATGCTCCGCGCGGTGGATGAGCACGGCCAACTCAAAGTCGCTGGGCTCCCAGCCGATCTCTTCCAAATATTTGCGAACGGTAACGCTTGGAACAAGGCGCTCCTTGATCTCATCCCACAGCTCGCTGGCAGTCATGCGCTCATCTCCCTCCCCAGCTCCCGAACCATCCGCGCGCTCCGCATCTCAATGCACGCCGCCGCCCGGCTAAAGAACGCCTTGATCTGCTCCGCCGTCTTGGGGGTGGGACTGCCCTCGAAATGCCCGTCCCAAAACTCCTTGGGCCGGCCATAGGGCCGCTGAGACCACTCGGTGTAGTCCTGCAGGTAATTCTTTTCCACGAAGTCCTCCCAGCTTCCAAACTGGGCCAACCAGTCCCCGTAGGTCTTCATGTGCAGCTTGGCATACCGGTCGTCCCAGAAGAGCCGCTCAAGGGCGGCCTCCTTTTGCGCCCCAGCACCGCGGAACCAGAGATAGATGTACCACATCGTCAGATCCCAGTAGTCCTTGGTCAGGCTCTTGCCCGGGCGGTTGCAGCCGGCGGGGCAGGGGATGAAGTTGCCCAGAGTATAGGCCGCCTTCAAAAACCGCCGGGCATCCGGGCCAAAGACCTCCAGCTTGTCGGTGAGCGACGTGGGGGCGGCGACATATCGCTTCACCATATCCCGCTGGGAGGTCAGTTCCAGAGCTAGGTTGAGGGTGGTCTGGATGGAGTTCATCACGTCGCCCTTTAGCTCCGGCAGCAGGGGATACCCGCTCTGCCGCCCGGCCAGCTCCCTGAGTATTTCCAGCACCAGAGGGCAGGAATCGGCGTCGCCGTCTGGCACCATGCCCTCTCGGTGAGCGTTGTAGATGTCCCGGGCCTCATGGTAGGCCAGCCATCTATCGTCGGGAATCTCCCCCTTCTCCACATCTTTCATGTCCCGCTCGGCGATGCCGATGGCCTTGTAGATGATGTGGCGCTGGAATTCGTCGGTCTCCTCTGGGGCAAAGGGTACGATCTCCTCCCGGAAATCATATGCTGCCACCTCCGGGTCGGTCTTGTGCATAAAGTCTTTGAGTTCCATCTAAAGCTTCCTCCTTTTGTTGTCCTAAGTTCTGTGTGAGCTTTTTACCCCTTGATTATAGCAGTCAGCGTGGGATAGCTATCCGCATCTTCACAATTTCCTTACCGGGCGAAGTACCCCTCAAAATCCTTTCGCAAAGACTCCTCCACTCTAGCCTTCACGTCCTCCGGGCCGGTGACCCGCACCCGGTCGATGTACTGCCGTACGAAGGAGGTGATGCCCCAGAGGACGCCCTTTACCCGGATGTCCACATACCGGTCATTTTCAAACAGCACCTCATAGTTCTCTCCAAAGGCGTCGTGGAGCAAGGTCATGCTGCACAAAGGCTTGTAGTACACCTTTTCTCCCCACTCATCCTCATAAAAAATCTTCTCCACCTGAAGCTCGACGGTCTCCACTTTTTCGCCCTTTCGCTCATAGGCCATGTAAAGGTGCTGGGTCAGATATTTGGCCATGGCATCCGCGCTGCTTGCCGTCTTGGCAACCTGCTCCCGAACCTCATCCCTGACCTTCTCTCGCTCCCGGCTTTCTACCCATGTCATCAGATCCAGCCGGAAATTCCACGGCCGGTCTTTTCCATCCAGCAACCCCATCACGTAGTAGCTGCCGTAGGCCTCGAAAATTTTCAGGGGCAAAAAGTTCTGATAAGTTCCGCCCGGCACTTCATGGATCTTGTGATCCGAGCCATAGCCGTTAAAGCGGAAGCTGATGACCTTCTCCTTGTCCTTTTTGTGGAGGTTCCATGCAATGACCCGCTGGAGCAAGGCCACGTTCCGCTGTACCAGCGCATTGGCGGTGTAGAGGGAGAAAGGCAAAAAATCTGCATAGGCCAATTCCTTTTTGTGGTAAGGCCCTGCCAGCTCCTTGAGCTTTCTGATCAGCGACTTGGCCTGTCCTTGCGTTCGCATCCGGGAGAACATGGCGTCGTTGATAAGCATCTCCACCTCCTCGGCGGAGAAGTCCCGCTCCATGTAATACCGGCCCGGATATTCCCGCCTGGGGTCGTCCTCCCCCCGGGGGTATTCCTTTCGGCGAACCCGCTCCAGACCGTTGCGATCCCCCGGCAGAGCGCCCAGCACGCCGGCCACCGTGTCCCGATCCGGCTCCAGCTCGTAGTACTCCTTCAGGATTTCCATGACTGCCGTTACCGTAAGCGGATGGTCTTTGTCGGTTCTTCCCCGCAGGATCTCTCGGGCGGCGTTCATCAGTACCTTCACGTCCGTTCGTGGCTTGCGCGGTTTTTCTTCCATAAGAGAGCCCTCCTTTCCTTTATGGCTTTATTATAACATATTCCGTGCGGATTATTATCCGCATCTTTTGAATTTGGATAATAAGCCGCATCTCCGAAAGCAGTTGGCCTTTCTTTGAGGTGAGAAAGGCCATGATAGCACAGGACTGGGCAAAATTTTGCCCAGTCCTGTGCGGTAAGAAGCTCTTGTTTTTCTAACAGGGAATCATTCCTTAATGTCCACAATAATGACAGCGTGGTCAGAGAGTTTAAGCGCCTCTTCGGGAATCACCTGTGCGGTAGCCTTGTCACTTAACTTACGTGAAACAGCAACATGGTCGATCCTCGTTTTCTTAGGAAAATATGTAATGACGTTTCCCAATTCTTTCACTAATAATGTGTACTCATCCTTCTCAAAACAAGTTAATGCTTCATGGTATACCGAATCCGGGACAGTGTCTGCATTCATATCCCCAATTATAGCAAATCTTTGGGTGGCGCGCACCTTGGCATATTGCTTTAACGCCTCAAAAAATACAGTAACAGAATTGGGCAATACTTCTTTCTGCCATGGGCAATGCACCCCCAAAAGCTGAAGATCCAACTTTTCATTTCTTATCTCAATAAATTTGTTTTCGTAAAACCACGGATACTCTTCTTTATCTTCAAATCTTTCCTTTGGCGTGCCTTTTTCCAAATCTTTCTTCCTTTGTTTAAAATTATCTTCTGTTACCTCCTTCCAAACACCGCTTTTTACAATTGCGATCGTATACGCATTCACCCGGATGGGTTTCCCGGTCTGCTCAATTTTGAGTCTGATTATCTCATACTTTTCTCCCGCCATCCCTCTGTTAATTTCTTTCTCTAACTCATCAAGCAAATTTGACGGAACCTCCTGTAAAAAGACAACATTATTGTTATCACTGAAAAGGAAAATTTTAATGGCTGCAATACTTTCTTTTCCCTTGCTTCCTTCCATTAAACCTACCGGACGAAATTGATTTACATTCAACGACATAATTTTCATTGCAAAAATTCCTCCAACATCTTTTCTTTGGATTCCAATCCTATTATACCATACTACTGGCTAAAATTCTTCCCTAAGCGCATCATCAGAATTTTATTTCCTCCTCCCACATTTCTCATTCCGCACCCGGATTTTTTGCTTCTCAATGAAAAAACAAGTGGACGGCAACCCGCCATCCACTTGTTTTGTTTGTGTTCCTTTGGTGTGCCTCTAACCCTTACCCCTCGATGGGCACCACCAGACGGGTGACGAAGTTGGTGGGGGAAATGTCCCGGCCCACATAGGGGGCCACCAGGCCCAGCACCCGCAGATGGCCCGCGGGCTTCAGACCCCGCTCCCGGATCTCCCGGCCAAACTCGTTATAGAGGGCGTTGCGCTGGGAGTAATCCCCGTAGCCCAGGCAGGAAAACCCCCGGCAGGGAGGATAGACCGTGGCCTCCGCCGGAGGGTCCTCCGGCTCCAGGGGCACGCAGCAGATGAAATCGCCCGGGGTGTCCGAGAATTTGCCCTCCAGATACTCCGTGCGCTCTTGAATGACAAAGAGCGGCTCGGTGGCGGAGAGGTGGCAGCCCTTCTCCACCGCCTCGTGGTGAAGGCGGTACATGGCCCGGTAGCTGTCCTCCACCGTGGCGCCGCGAAACTCTCTGGCGTAGCAGACATACTCCGGCAGCTCCACGAACTCAAAGCTCAAATGTTCCCGCTTGTCCACCCGGAGCGTGATGTCCTCATAGGCCCGCTTGAAACGCAGATATTTCGCCTCCACTTGGGCCAAAAGCTTCCGGGAGGTGCCGCCGGACTGATAGTAGAGGACCACATCGTCATAGGTCAGGCCCATGTCCAAAAAGCGCTTGATCTGCATGATCTGGGCCACGTTGTTGTTGTCATACCGGCGCACGCCCGTCTTGGGATCTATAAAGGCTGGCTTCAGAAGGCCCCGGTCCTCCATGCGGAGGATGGTAGAGCGGGACAGGCCACAGCTTTGGCATACCTGATGGATCGCAAAAAATTTGTCCAAAATGATCGCCTCCAGGGGGTTGACTCGTTCACGGGTGAACGCGCTATAATGATATTTGAGAAATTGGGACTTGTCAAGCCCCAGAAGGAATAAAAGCGATCAGTGCGGGGCGCGCCCCGCACTGCCCCTATGTTACATAGGGGCAAAAAACTTTGGAAACGGAGGAAAAAAGAGATGAAAAAACGTGTGTTGAGCCTGTTGCTGATCTTGGTAATGCTGCTGGGCCTGCTGCCCACAGCGGCTTTGGCCGCCCCGGCGGAGGCCATGGCCCAGGCACGGTATCAGGCTGAGGCCGACGGGGAATGGCTCGACGGCACGCTGGCTCAGGCCATGGACGGCGTATATGAAGGCGGCACGGTGGAGGTGCTGGAGGATCTTCTTTTGGAGGAGCCGCTGACCATCCAAAAGCCGCTGCGCCTCACCAGTGCCGACCCCGGCTCGCCCTGTACGATTTTCTATACCACCGAGGAGCGTGCCAACTGGCTGCTGACGGTTCGCGCCAACGCCACCTTGGAGAACATTATCCTGGACGGCAGAAGAGAGCAGGGACTTACCACCCACGCCGAGCTGGTGGGCGTGCAAAACGGCACCATATTGACCATGGCCGACGGGGCGATCCTGCAAAACAACGACAACATCGACACCTCCCAGGGTGCCGGGGCGCTGCGGGTGGTGAACAGCCAGACAGTCATGGATGAGGGCTCCGCCATCCGCAACTGCCGGGCCGTGGCCGGGGGCGGCGCGGCGGTGACCGGCGGCGGGCGTTTGGTACTCAACGGCGGCGTGATCGAGAACTGCCAGGCCTTTGTGGGCGGCGGCATCTTCCTGCCCCAAGCCTCCTCGGGCGACAAGACAGGGACCGTCCATGTCTATGCCGGCGCCATCCGGGGCAACCAGGCCCTAAAGGAGCTGGAGGGCATGTCCTACGGTTTCTCGTTGTCCGCCGGCTGCGGCGGCGCCATCGCCGTCAACCAGGGCTCTGTCTATCTGCTGGGCGGTGAGACCGGCGGCGTTTTGTCTGAAAACTACGCCCAGACCGCCGGCGGCGGCCTCTACATCAACAACGGTCTCCTCCAGTTGGCTAACGGCGTCATTATGGACAATCAGTCCGATGGCTACGGCGGCGGGATCAGCGCCAGCCCCGATACCTATCTCGTAGTAGGCAACGGCCCCCAGGTCACCGGAAACACCGGCGGTAACCGCGACGAGGGCGTTTTTGACAACGTCTATCTGGACGGCGTGGAGGACTTCAATGTTGGATACGACACTCGGCCCATGACCGTGGGAGCGACCCTGTGGGATAAGACAAACCTCGGCGTGGCCCGCTGGCTGCGGCCTGACGCGGACCACCCCTACCGCATTGTGGCCGTACCCAACGGGAGTAAGTACACCATCACCCAGAGCGACCTAGAGAAATTCCACAGCGACGACCCCGCCTACGCCATCCTGCTCCACGAGGGAAATGTGGTCCTGGCCAACGCCCATGTAGCCTTTGACGCTCAGGGCCACGGCATCCGGCCCGACAGCCAGCGGGTGGGAGACGATTACAAGGCCGTAGAGCCGGAACCGCTTACCGAGCTGGGCTATGACTTCGGCGGCTGGTACAGGGAAGCGGCCTGCGAGACCCGGTGGGACTTTGAAAACGACACGGTGACGGAGACGCAAACGGAGCCCCTGACGCTGTACGCCCAGTGGGCGCCGACGGCCTACCCCATCACCTATGAGCTGAACGGCGGGGAGAACGCCCCGGATAACCCCGAGCGCTACACCATTGAGAGCGAGACCGTCACCTTCACCGTCCCCACACGGGAGGGTTATACCTTCCTGAGCTGGTCGCCTGAGACCATTCCCCAAGGCTCCACCGGGGCCAAGACTGTCACCGCCCGGTGGGCGCCGACGGCCTACCCCATCACCTATGAAC
>CARXAY010000026.1:7218-10850 GCA_949093475.1 uncultured Oscillospiraceae bacterium | reverse complement strand
CCGCTATACCGGGGACGCCATCGCTCTGCCGGCGGCGTCCAGCCTGCCGGACGCCCCTGCGGTGGGCTTTCTCAACCGCTGCGACAAGGTGGAGGGGGTGGAGACCCCCATGTTTACGCTAAAGATGGGCCGGGGCAACGATGGGGCGGAGCGCTCCGCCGAAGGCTTTGTGCAAGGGAACTTCTACGCCACCCACCTCATCGGCCCGCTGCTGGTGAAAAACCCCCACCTCCTCGCCCACTTTGTCTCCCTCCTCGGCGGCGAGGGGAAGCCGCAGCCCGTAGACGAGACGGGCCACGCCGCCTTGGCCTATCAGGTCACCCTCACCGCCCTGCGCCAACGGCTGGCGAACGGCAATTAGCCGACAGGTGAGCCAACAAAAACAGAAAACGGGCGTTAGCCGATTGGCTAACGCCCGTTCCCTTTTTGTAGGAGGATTCCATATTTGTTTTGCTAACGCTTATTAGCCTGCGGTGATCTCCACATCGCCGGACACGGTGTTCACCTGATATTTGGGCGCAACCGCCCCTTTGTAGGTGGCGATGCCGTCATGGCGGGAGACGGAGGTGACCAGATCGAAGTCGCTCTTCAGGTCGCCGGACACCTGATGATAGGCCACGGCGAAGCCCTCGTTGTCCGCGGGGAGGGTGATGGTGGTGTCCCCGGAGACGCTCTGCACGTCCAGCGTTTCGGGCAGGCGGGTAAAGGCCAGCTCGAAGTCCCCGCTGGTGGCCCGGTAGATCACCTTGGCGCAGGCGCAGTCCTCCCCCTCCACGTCGCCGCTGACGGCGGTGATGTTGAGGCTATCGCACGTTAGCCCCGTGGCGAGGTCGATGTCCCCGCTGGTGGAGCTGATAAGCACGTCCTTGACCTCAAAGGCCTCGGGGAAGGTGATGTCCCCGCTGGCGGAGTAAATGGTGACGCTGTTCCACAGCCGCCGGGGCAGGAAGATCTCAAAATCGCTGGCGAACACGCCGAAGGTAAAGAACACGAACCCGGCGGCGGTGTTGCCCTGCTCGATGCACAGCACCCCGTCGGCCCGCTGGAGAAAGCGGGCGTGCTTGTTTTCGTCCAGCGCGCGGGCGGAGCGCTCGATGACCTGAATGGAGTCCTCGTCCCACAGGCGGATGACCACGTCCCCGCTTCTGAGCCGCAGTTCCAGCCCGGTGATGTCGTCGCCGGGTACGGTGTAGTCGAACTGATGGCCGCTTTTTTCAATGTCCACGGTGATCTCCAGATTTTTCACCGCGTCGGCGGCGGCGTGGGCCGCCTGCTTCATGCCTCCCCAAAGTTCTTTGGCCGGGCCTTTCAGCTTCTGGGCGATCTCCTTGCCCATGGTCACGGTGGCGTCCACCGCCTTCTGCACCTCGGCCCTTCCCGTCGTGCCGCCGGCCAGCTCGATCAGCTCGCCCACGTCCCCGATGGAGTCCACCGCGGTCTCGTAGGCCTCCTCCGGGTCGACCCCCTGCGCCACCAGATCGTCATACTTGGCGCAGAGATTGCCGCTCAGCTCCTCGATGATCGCGCTCTTGGCTTCGCCGTCCACCGCGCCGGAGAGCTTCTGGGCCACGGTGGCGTTGATGCGTTCCTTCATTGTCATAGCAGCTCACTCCTTTCCCAGCAGCTCATCCAGCATGGCGCGGACGCTCTGCCACTGCTTGCGGCCCTGATCCAGAGCCTCTTTCCCGGCGTCGGTGATGGAATAATACCGCCGACGCGCCCCTGCGGACGCTTCGCCCCAGTAGGACGTGATCGCCCCCGCCTCCTCCAGCCGCCGAAAGGCGGAATAGAGGGTGGCTTCCTTAAACTCCAGCGCGCCCGAGGTGGCCTCGCTGACCGCTTTCCCAAGCTGATAGCCGTAGCTGTCGCCTTTGGCAAGCTGGGCCAGCAGGATGGTGTCCGTGTGTCCACGGAGCAATTCTGATGTGTTTGCCATGGGTTTCCCCTCCTTTGTGAGGGCATTATATCCCGCATTGCCTCGCCTGTCAAGGTACTTCACGAGACTTTAATCATTTTTTAATGAACCGTTGACGGTTTGGACACAAAGAAGCCCGGTTTCTGTCGAAACCGGGCTTCTTTTGATTCCAGTGAGTTGTTTTTTGGGGCATTATCACATCTTTTGCCCTTTGGCTCCTTTTGAAAGGAGCTGTCAGCCGCAGGCTGACTGAGGATTGTGCCCTCTTGCAGCGCCAAACAATCCCCCGTCAGACGCTCCGCGTCTGACACCCCCTTTCCAAAGGGGGCTTTTCGGGCGTGGGCACACAATGTGTGCGCCTTACATCAGCCCTCTTCGCTCCACTCGCCCTCCGCCTCGTCATAAGAGATAACGGTGCGGCGGTTGGGCTCTGCGCCCACGGAGTGGGTGGTGATGTGGGGATAATCCTGAAGAGCGGTATGCACTACATGGCGCTCGTAGGCGTTCATGGGCTCAAGGGTAATGGAGCGGCGCATCCGGATGGCGCGCTCGGCAGTGCGCCGCGCCATGGCGGCCAGCGCCTCCTCCCGGCGGGCGCGATACCCCTCGGCGTCCAGATGGACACGAATGCGATCCCGGCGGCCGCGGTTGACGGCGTAGCCGGTGAGCTGCTGGATGGCGTCCAGCGTATCCCCACGGCGGCCGATGACCCGGCCCAGCGCCTCGCCCTCCAGCTTCACCTCATATGCGCCCCGCTCGGACAGCTCCACCGAGATGGCGCACTCGATATCCATGTGCTGCAAAAGCCCCTCCAAGAAGGCGGTGATGGCCCGGCTGGCCTCGTCGTCCACAGGGTGGGTGGGCTCAGGCTCTAACACGGGCTTGGGCTCTTCCGCCTTGGGGGTCTCCTCCGCCTTGGGCGGGGTGTAGACGGTCTTTTTCTCCGCCTTGGGCGCGGGGGCAGGCTTTTCCTCCTCTGCCGCCGCCGGCTCGTCGTCCGGGCCTTCGTAGGAAAGGCGCACCTTGGCGGGGGTCGCGCCGATGCCTAAAAAGCCGGCCTTGGCCCGATCCAGCACCTCCACAGACACCTCGTCCCGATCCAGCCCCAGAGCCTTCAGACCCGCCTCAATGGCGGCGGCCTCGGTCTTGCCGGTGAATTCAGCGAATTTTGTCATGCTTATTCCTCCTTCGGGGCTTCGCCCCCGGGATTTTCAGAAGTGACGTTTTCCCAAGCCTTCTCCAGCTCCTCGTCGGCCTGCTCCAGCGTGTCGGCGGCGTCCTCCTTCAAGCTGTCCGCCAGCGCGGCGGCCTCCGCCTCCGCTTCTGCGGCGACCTCCTCGGAAGTCTTTTCCTTCAGCGTCCCCGCCTCGTATTCCGCCTCCACCTCGGCGGCCACCTTGGCGGTGATCTCCGCCTCCAGCGCGGCCTCCTCCGCCTTTTCGGCCTTGGCCTCCCGGGCTTTTTCAATGGCGTCCTCGTCTACGGTCTGGTCGGGGTCTTTATAGGGGGTCACGCCGCCGAAGCGGTCGGGGTCGTAGGCCCGGCCGCGGGCATAGGCCCGCAGGCCCACCCGGGACGCGGTGAGATCCACCCCCGGCTCGGTCTCCTTGGCTTCCTTTTTCTTCTTGCCGCCCTTTTTCTTCTCCTCGGCCCGCTTGGCCCGCTCCTGACGGAGAAGCTCCTTCTTCCGCTTCTCCTCCTCCTTGTCCAAAAGCTC
>CARXAY010000026.1:0-7208 GCA_949093475.1 uncultured Oscillospiraceae bacterium | reverse complement strand
GATATAACAGATTACCCGCTTCGAGCCGAAGCGGGTAAGGGCAGGTATACGCTTTATTTTATCTTAAATGAAAAAGCCGTGGGATCAGATTACTCCGTAGGTCGAGAGCAGGATTGTCATGTGGTCGCGGAGCTTGCGGGCTTCGGCGGCGGCGGCGTAGTCCTTTTTCAGCATTTGGGCGGCAATGACCTCTTGGATCATGGAAAACAGGCTGTTGGCGATCCAGTACACGCACAGGCCGGCCGGCATGGCGTAGCCGATCCACAGGGCCATCAGCGGACTGAACACATAGGTCATAAACGTGCCCTGCCGGGGCGCGTCGGGGTTGTTGATGTTGTTGGTCTTGGTCATCACGATGGAGAACAGCAGGCTGATGGCCGCAGACACGATGGGCATGAGGAACAGCCCGATGTTGTTCCATGTGAGAGGCAGCTTCCAGATCTCCCACTGGGGCTGCTGGGCCAGACTGAGGCCGAAAAAGTCAAAGTTGATCGCAAAAGCCTTGGGGAGTACGGCCTTGACCGCCTCAAGGTTGGCCGGGGAGATGAGGGACGCAAGCTGGAGCTGCCCGTAGGGGGCTTTGGCGAAGTCCGCCGTCCAGCCGTTGGCGGCGGCCGCCCCCGACCAGTTCAGGGTGGTGAGCAGGGTGTTGATCTGCTCGGTGGTGGCGTCCATCATGTAGAGCAGGGGCTGACGGAGAATGGCGTACAGGGGGATGAGTACCAGCAGGGGCACAAAAGACCACAGACAGCCACTCATGGGATTGACCTGCTCCCGCTCATAGAGGGCGGTCAGCTCCGCGTTGTACTTTTCCTTGTTGTTGGCGTACTGCTTTTGCAGCCGCTGCTGCTTGCCCGTCAGAGCGGACATTTTCACCATGCTGCGCTTGCCCTTGAGGGCAAAGGGGAACAGCACCACCTTTACCACCAGAGCAAAGAGGATAATGGCCAAGCCATAGTTGTTGAAGAGGTTATAGAAAAACATCAACAGCCAGGCAAACGGCATCAAAAGATATTTCATTGGCGGCCTCCTAATGTGAGTGGCCTGCGCCGCCCTTGGGCGGGACAGGGTCGTACACGATCGAGTCTTGCTTGTGGAAGGGGTGGCACTTGCAAATGCGCTTCACCGCCAGCCAGCCGCCCTTGACCGCCCCGTGGGTCTCGATGGCCTCGTAGGCGTACGCCGAGCAGGTGGGGATAAAGCGGCAGCAGGGCGGCCTTTGGGGGGATATGTACCTGCGGTATCCCCGGATGAGCCACAAAAGAAGCCCCTTCATGCCAACAGCTCCAGCCGCTTGAGCAGCGACGCCAAGTGCCTGTCCAGCAGGGCAAAGCGCGCCTCCGCCGCGGCGGTGCGGGCCACGATGACAAGGTCATAGCCCTGCTTCACCGTCCCTTCCCGGAGGCGGTAGCTCTCCTTGAGGCGGCGGCGCACCCGGTTGCGGACGGTGGCCTTGCCCACCTTTGTGCCCACCGTGAGGCCAAGGCGGTTGAAGCTCTGGCCGTTTTTCCGGGCGTAGAGCACCACCGTCGGGGTGACGGCGCTTTTTCCCTTGGCGTAAGCCCGGCGGAAGAGGTGGGGCTGCTTGATGGCGACGGTCTGCTTCACGGCCCTTTCCCCCCTATGCCACGTTAGGGGCGAGAAGGAAAGTCCTCCCGCCCCTTTTGTTTGGTCACTCCCGACCGGTCATTAGTGGGTCAGCCGCGCGCGGCCGCGCGCCCGGCGGCGGGCCAAGACCTTGCGGCCGTTGGCGGTCGCCATCCGCTTGCGGAAGCCATGCACCTTAGAACGCTGTCTTTTTTTTGGCTGATAGGTACGAACCATGGGTATACACCTCCTAATTGTGGTAGCGTATGCTACCTATCCACAACGGCTTGTGGTGCCGCGGGTTGCGAAATGAACTTTTTGGCGCAAAACGCACGGGTATTATATAGGAAAGAAACGCTCTTGTCAAGAGTCAGATGTCCACATTCACCGCATACTTGGCGTTTTGCTCGATGAACTCCTTGCGGGGCTCGACCTTCTCGCCCATGAGGATGGTGAAGGTCTCGTCGGCGGCGATGGCGTCGCCCAGCGTGAATTGCTTGAGGATGCGCTTTTCCGGATCCATGGTGGTCTCCCAAAGCTCGTGGGGATCCATCTCGCCCAGACCCTTGAAGCGGTTGATGTCCACCTTGGCGTTGGGGTTGTCCCCCCGCAGCTCGGCGGAGACTGCGTCCCGCTCCTCGTCGGAGAAGGCCACCCTTGTGGTCTTGCCCCGGGTCAGCTTATAGAGGGGAGGCACGGCGGAATAGACGTAGCCGCCCTCGATCAGGGGGCGCATAAAGCGGAAGAAGAAGGTCAAAAGCAGGGTGCGGATGTGTGCGCCGTCCACATCGGCATCCGCCATGATGATGATCTTGTGGTAGCGGAGCTTTTCCAGGTCGAAATCCTCGCCGATGCCCGCCCCCAGCGCGGTGATGACGGGGTTCAGCTTGTCGTTGCCGTACACCTTGTCGGCCCGGGCCTTTTCCACATTGAGCATCTTGCCCCAGAGGGGAAGGATGGCCTGAAAACGGGCGTCCCGCCCGCCCTTGGCCGAGCCGCCTGCGGAGTCGCCCTCCACGATGTAAATTTCCGTCAGGGCCGGGTCGCGCTCGTTGCAGTCGGCCAGCTTGCCGGGGAGGGTCGCGCCGTCCAGCGCGGTCTTGCGGCGGACGCTTTCCCGGGCGCGCCGGGCCGCTTCTCTCGCGCGGTTGGCGGTGAGGGCCTTGTCCAAAATGGTGCGGCCCACGGCGGGGTGTTCCTCCAAAAATTGCTCTAACTTCTCGGACACCAAGTTGTCCACCAGCGTGCGGATCTCGCTGTTGCCCAGCTTGGCCTTGGTCTGGCCCTCAAACTGGGCGTCGGTGAGCTTCACCGAGATCACGCAGCAAAGGCCCTCCCGGCAGTCCTCGCCGGAGACCTTCTCGTCCTCCTTGAGGAGCTTCATCTTCTGCCCGTACTGGTTCAGAACGCGGGTGAGGGCGGCCTTGAGGCCGGTCTCATGCATCCCGCCCTCGGGGGTGTGGACGTTGTTGGCGAAGGAGAGGATGGTCTCGTTGTAGCTGTCGTTATACTGGAGGGCGATCTCCGCCATGGAGTCGTCCTTCATCCCCGACATATAGATGACGTTTTCGTCCAAGGCGGTCTTGGAGCGGTTGAGCCATGTGACAAACTCCTTGATGCCGCCGGCGTAGCACATGGTGTCGCTTGGGCCGTCCTCGGTGCGGGTGTCGGTGGTGGTGATGGACAGCCCGGCGTTCAAAAACGCCTCCTCCCGCATCCGGGTGTGGAGGGTCTCGTAATCGTACACGGTGTCCTCAAACATCTCCGGGTCGGGCTTAAAGACCACCTCCGTCCCGGTGTGGTCGGTCTCGCCCACGATGGTCATGGGCTGGGTCACGATGCCGCGGGCGAACTTCATCTCGTAGATGCTCCCGTTTTTATGGACGCGCACCTCCAGCCACTCGCTCAGGGCGTTGACCACCGACGCGCCCACGCCGTGGAGGCCGCCGGAGACCTTGTAGCCGCCGCCGCCGAACTTGCCGCCGGCGTGGAGGATGGTATAGACCACCTCCAAGGCGGGCTTGCCCGTCTGCTGCTGGATGTCCACGGGGATGCCGCGGCCGTTGTCGGTGACGCGGATCACGTCGCCGGGGAGAATGGTGACGGTGATATGGTCGCAGTAGCCCGCCAGCGCCTCGTCGATGGCGTTGTCCACGATCTCGTAGACCAAGTGGTGGAGGCCCGACGTACTGGTCGAGCCGATGTACATACCCGGCCGCTTGCGGACGGCCTCCAGCCCCTCCAGCACTTGGATCTCCGACGCGCCGTATTCATGCTCCACATGGGTGGATTCCTGTGCGTCCAAGATCAATTCTTCGTCCTTTTCCATGGGAATACCTCCGAAGTCATTATCTAATCTATTATAACACAAATTTGTGGGGGTTGCAAATTTATTCCGCCCTGCGTCTCTTCATTTTCGGCTTGGTGAGGTCAAAGCTCCTCTCCAGCGCGAAGGTGAGCTTTTCGTCGTCGGCGCTGCCGTCCAGCGCGGCGGTGATCCAGTGGGTCTTGTTCATGTGATAGGCGGGGAAAAACCCCGGCTCTGCCCGCAGCGCGTCGATGAGCAGGGGGTCGCACTTCAAATTCACCGCGTCGATGAAGCCCTCGCCGGGAAGGCCCAGCTTGTCCCGGGTGATGGTCATCGCCAAAGCGAACCATTTTTTGTTGGCCGGGTGGCGAAACACCTGATGCTGGGGGTATTCCACCCAAGGCCGGTCGTCCTCGGCGTGGTAAGTATCCAAGATGTAGCGTTCCAGTTCCGTGCGGGTCATGGTTTTTCCTCCGGGTAGTTTCTCTTTTGTTTATTCCCAGCGGTTTTCGCTCAACCGCTTGTTCAGCGTCGCGGAAGAAATGGGAGAAAGGTATGTTCCCCGTTTGGTCACCACCAGAGACACCGGCAGCCGCTGGCCCAAGGTCACGAGCTGCCCGGCCTCCTCCGCGCGCTCCAGAAAATCCCGGGTGTCCTTGGCATAGGTGGCGTTGTCCAGATCAAAGATCCCCAAAATGTCCCCGTAGGGTACGACCACTGCATCCCCAATGTGAAGGTACATTACTTTACAACCCTTCCGTCCGCCACGCGGAACTTCTTCGCCGTGGGAAACTCCCCCTCCTCGCAGCAGGTGATAAACACCTGCCCGCCTTGGATGCGCTCCAGCACAAACTCCCTGCGCCGGGCGTCCAGCTCGGAGAGTACGTCATCCAAAAGCAACACGGGCCAATAGCCCGTGTCCGCGTAGCACAGCTCCCGCGCGCCCAGCTTCAAGGCCAGCGCCGCCGTTCTCGTCTGCCCTTGGGAGGCGTATTCCTTTGCGGTCTGGCCGTCGATGGTGAGGATAAGGTCGTCCTTATGGGGGCCGGTAAGGCACTGGCGGGCGTCCAGCTCCGCCTGACGGTGGGTCTGCTGATGGAGGAGCAGGGCGTCGAAAATGGCCTTGCGTCCCGCCAGAGGGTCGGCCACGGTAGAGACGGTCTTATAGTCCAGCTCCAGCGTCTCATGCCCCCCGGAGCATTCGGCGTGGATGGCGGGGGCGTGGAGCTTCAGCTGCTTGACAAAGTGGGCGCGGTAGTGGATGATCACCGCCCCCATCTGGGCCATGCGGAGGGAGAAGTCATCCAGCGTTTCCAGCAGGTCGGGCTTGTCCGACCAGTCCGCAAAATGCGGGTCTTGTGTTCATAGAGCTTCTTATATTCCGCCAGAGCCACCGCGTACCGGGGGCGAAGCTGGGAGATGCAAGCGTCAAAGAACCGGCGGCGTTCGGCTGCCCCCGCCTTGACCAAAAACAGATCCTCAGGACAAAAAAGCACGGTTTTTAGGCTTTCAGACAACTCCGCGGAGCTTTTCAGCCCTACCCCGTTGGCCAAAAGCTGGCGGCGGCCCTGCCGGTGAAGGCGGGCCTCGATGGTGACGGCCCGCCGGCCGTCCCACACCTCTCCCTGAACAAAGGCGTGATCCACCCCGTGATAGATCAACTCCCGGTCATACCGCGCCCGGTGGCTTTTGGCGCAGGAGAGGTACGCAATGGCCTCTAAAAGGTTGGTCTTTCCCTGGGCGTTGTCCCCGTAAAACACGTTGACCCCCGGCGAAAAGGAAAGGGCCTCATGGGGATAATTGCGCCAGAAGTCCAAGGTGACGGCGTCTACCCGCATATCAGTTCATAGGTCTCGCCCCGAAAGGAGATCTGATCCCCGGCGCGGCACTTTTTTCCCCTCATGAGACACGGCTCGCCGTTGAAAAGCACCTCTCCGTCCAAGACGGCCTCCTTGGCCTCTCCTCCGGTCTCCACCGCCCCCGCAAATTTCAGGAGGGAATCTAATTTAATAAATTCGGTGTGAATGGAAATTTGTTTCATGTGGAACACTTTTCCCCCTATTTTTCCTGATGTGGAAGATTTAGTCCCCCGCCTTCAACCGCACGGGAAGCACCAGATAGAGGAAGCTCTCGTCCCCTTCGTCAGGGGGCAGGATCACGCAGGGGGAGACGGGGGTGTTCAGCTCCATGCGGACTTTGTCGGCGGGGGCGAAGCGCAGGGCGTCGGAGAGATAGCGGTTGTCAAAGCCGATCTCTAATCCGCCGCCGTCCCCCTCCAGCGCGCAGAGGTCGGAGGCGTCGCCGATGGCGGATTTGGTGGTGATGAAAAGCTGATTTTCCCGGAAGGTGCAGCGCAGGGGGTTTTTCAGCTTGTCGCTCAGGATCAGGGACACGCGGCCGATGGACGCCAGCAGGTCGCGGGTCGCACCCACCACCTTGATCTTGTTTTCCCGGGGGATGGACTGCTTATAGTTGAGAAATTCCCCTTCCAGACGGCGGCAGACCACGATGGTTTCCCCAATGGTAAAGAGGACGTGGGCCGGGCCTTGGGTGATGGAGATGGGTTCGTCGGTCTCGTCGCAGATCTTTTCCACCTCGCTCAGGGCAAAGGCGGGGACAACAAAGGAATAGTGTTCATCCCCCAAATTTTTCTGGTACTTCTCCCGCCGCAGGGCCAGCCGGAAGCCGTCCAGACTGACCATGGTGAGAGAGCCGTTTTCCACCTCAAAGAGAGAGCCGGTGTGAACGGGGCGGATGTCCTGCGAGGAGACGGCGAAAATGGTCTGGGAAATCATCTTCTTCAGGTCGCACTGGGCCATGACAAGCTCGTTTTCCCCGTCGAATTGGGGCAGCTCTGGGAACTCGTCGGGGTCGATGGCCTGAAGGGTGTAGTGGCTCTGGCCGCAGTCTAACTTCACCGTCAGCCCCTTGGAGGAAATGGTGACCGGCTCATCGGGGAGCTTGCGGACAATCTCGCCCAGCAGCTTCGCGGAAAGCACCAGCGTACCCTCCTCCTGAATATCGGCGTTGACGATGGACTGGATGCCAGTCTCTAAGTTGTAGCCCGTCAGGCGAAGAAAACCGAGGGCCTCGATGAGGATCCCCTCCAGCGCGGGGATGGAGGTCTTGACCGCCACGGCCCGCCCGGTGGTGGTGATGGCGTTTTGGAGCAGGGCTTTTTCACAGGTGAAGCGCATGATAAAAAACTCCTTTCAAGGTGTCTTTTTCAAAAAAGGACAGGTTATTTTTAGTACAAGTCGTAGAGGCGTTGATTTTGTGGAAAGGCGGCGGAAAACGGCATGAAACGGGAAAT
>CARXAY010000025.1 GCA_949093475.1 uncultured Oscillospiraceae bacterium | reverse complement strand
CCTCCAGCCCGGCCAGAGCGCACATCCGCCGCACCTGACGGTTCAGCCCCTGATGGATGATGATCTGCAGCCGCTGGGGGGCGAGGACTTCCACCCCGGCGGGGGCAAGGGGGCGGCCGTCCAGCTCCAGCGGGCCGCGGAGGATGGGCAGCGCTTTTTCCACGTCCCCGGAGACGGTGACGTGGTATTCCTTGTCGATCTCATGGCGGGGATGGGTGAGGCGGTTGGTGAGACCGCCGTCGTCGGTAAGGAGCAGTAGCCCCTCGGAATCGTAGTCCAGCCGTCCCACCGGCCAAACACGAACCCCGCAGTCCGCCACCAAGTCGGCGACGGTTTTCCGCCCTTTGTCGTCGGAGAGGGTGGTGACATATCCGGCGGGCTTGTGGAGCATGAGGTATGTATGGCGCGCCAAGGGCCGCAGGGGAACGCCGTCCAGAGCCACGGCGTCCCGTTCCGGGTCGGCTTTTTCTCCCAGATGGGCCGTCTGTCCGTTGACGGTGACCCGCCCGGCCAGCAGGTATTCCTCCCCCTGCCGCCGGGAGCAGATCCCGGCAGCGGACAGGAGCTTTTGGATTCGTTCCTCCAAGGCGGATCACCTCTCTTATGTGGTCAAAAATGCGCTCTGGCGGGACAGCGGCCCCATCCAGCGGGGGAGGGCGGCGGAGAAGAGGTCTGCGCCGGGAAATGGAAAACGCCCCATGCGTCCTTCCAAAACGGCGGGGGCATTCCGGGGCGCGGTGGCGGCGGCGATGAGGTCGGTGCGCCCGATCTCCTCGCCGTTGAGGGAGTAGACCAGCGCGCCCACCACCTCTCCCTGCTTCACCGGGGCTTTCAGGCAGGCGGGCAGACGGATGCGAACGGTGGGGGTCTCGTCGTCCGCAAGGGGGTAGCGCACCTCCGAAGCGGTGACCACGCTGACGGCGCGGGCCAGACTGCCCTCCACCGCCACGGTGGCCAACGTTTTTCCACCCCGTGCCAGCAGGTGGGAGTGGTAGTTTTCAAAGGCATAGTCCAACAGGGCCGTGTGGTCGTCCCAGTCGTTGGGGTCGTGGAGGGTGACGGCGATAAAGGTCGTGCCCATGCGCTGGGCGGCGGAGACCAGCGTGCGGCCCGCGGCTTGCGTGTAGCCGGTTTTCAGGCCGATGCAGCCCTCGTAGCGGCGCAGGAGCTTGTTGTGGTTTTCCAAATATCGCTCTCCCAGCGTGATGGACTTGGTGGCGACGATCTCTGCCAAAAGGGGGTCGTCCAGCACCGCGCGGGCGATCAGCGCCATGTCGTAGGCGGAGGAGTAGTGCCCCTCCGCCTCCAGCCCGTTGGGGTTGGCAAAGTGGGAGTGCTGAAGCCCCAGTTCGGCGGCCTTGTCATTCATCCACTCCGCGAAGGTCTCCACGTCTCCGGCGCAGTGGATGGCGATGGCCACGGCGGCGTCGTTGCCCGAGCGGAGCAGCAGGCCGTAAAGCAGGTGGCGCAGGGGCAGCTCCTCGCCGTATGCCAGATACATGGACGAGCCCTCCGTCCCCACCGCTTGGGGATCAACGGTCACAAGCTCGTCGGGGTCGCCGCAGTGTTCCACCGCCACCAGCGCGGTCATCAGCTTAGTGATGGAGGCGATGGAACGCTCCGCATGGATGTTTTGCCCATAGATGACCCGGCCCGACCCGGCGTCCATCACCACCGCGCTGGCGGCGGAGGTCTCAAGGGCGTGGGCCGGGACGGAGAGAGGGGTAAAAAGGACGCAAACGCACAAAAGGGCAGAAAAAACACGGCGAAACACCGCCATATAAGGTCACCTCGCTGGAGCAGAGTAGTGACCTTAGTATGGGCTTAAAGGGTGGTTTTATCCTTTTGGCGGTCTAAATAGTCGATGACCTTGTCCACGAGCTGGGGAACCATTTCCACCGCGCGGCCCGCGGGGGTGACGGCGGGGATGCCGATGGGAAGGATGCGCACCGAGCCGTCCTTGACAATGAGGAAGGCCACCGGATCGACCTTGACCCCCGCGCCGGAGCCGCCGCCGAAGTTGTAGGGGGTATTGTCCTTGTGGTTTTTCCCCGCAAAATCGCTGCCGCCGGAGGCGAAGCCCATGGACAGGCGAGAGACGGGAATGAGGGTCGTGCCGTCGGGGGTGTCGATGGGCTTACCCACGATGATGTCCACGTCCACCATCTCCTTGAGCTTGGCCAGCGTGGTGGTCAGGAGACCGTCGATGGGACGGTCGGGCTTTTGAGCAGACTTCATTTGTTCATCCATGGTCTTACGCCTCTTTCTTCACAGTTTCGCCCTTGGGGGCGGCGTTGACGCTGCAGTATATTTTGATAAATCGGAACAGCAGGGGGAGGGCCAAAGTCAGCAGCCGGAACACGGTCATGGTCAAATCGGCCTTGGCGTACAGGGCCGGCGCGGTGGCGTCAAAGTCCACATCCACGCCCAGCGCGTAGTCGCGGATCTTGAAATTCAAATAAAAGAGCGGCCAGAGCGCCCCTAAAGCGGCGTTGGCGTACCCGTAGCCCATGGCGGCGTCGGCGGGGTCGGCGGCGGCCCAGATCACGTGAAGCTCCAGATGGCGGATGGTGAGCCGCTTGCGGACGCCCTCCAAGGCGGGCTTCACAAGGGGCAGGCAGCCCTTGACCAGCGCCAGCGCCCCGCCCTTTCGCTTGGGATGTTCCTCCGCCTGCTTGGGCTTGTCCTCCTTGCTTTTTTTCTCCTTCTTCGGCTTTTTATTCTCCCGTGGAGGGAAAAGCCGGAACAGAACCGGGCCGATTTTCAAGGCGGCGAAGAGACCGTCCTCGTCATAACGCACCCGGACGCCCAAGGGGAGCAGAAGGAGAACCAAAAGAACCAGAGCGATGATAAGAAGGGGGATCATGGAGCGTCCTCCCCGGAGTCGTCAGGGGTGGATTCAGGAGGCTGATCCTCGGATGGGGAAGAGAGGGCGTCTGCGTCTGTCTCAGGAGGAGCGGTCTCTTCAACGGGAAAATCCACAGGGTCAAGGGACTGGGCGGCCTCCTCGGCGGCCAGCTTGGCCGCAGCCTCCAGCAGCTCGTCGTCAGACACGTCGGCCATCTCCTGCTGGGCGCGGAGCTTTTCGATGTTGGCTTGGATCTCCAGCGTCAGCTGGCCGTCCTCCACGGTGGAGTTGGGCAGCTCGGGCAGCTCCTCCAAGGAGGAGAGGCTGAAGGAGCGCAGAAAGTTTTTGGTGGTGCGGTAGAGGATGGGCCGCCCGGGCACGGCCAGCCGTCCGCACTCCTCGATCAGCTCCCGCTCCAGAAGAAGCCCCACGGTGTAGGAGCTGTCCACCCCGCGCACCTGATCCACATAGGCGCGGGTGGTGGGCTGGAAGTAGGCGATGATGGAGAGTACCTCCAAGGCGGGCTGGGAGAGCTTGGCGGGTTTGCGGCTTTCAAAGGTCTGGCGGATGATGTCGGCGTATTCCGGCGCGGAGGCCATCTGCCATGCGTTGTCCAGCTTAAGCACCCGCAAGCCTCGGCGTTCGTAGCTGTACTGGTCGGCAAGGTGGGAGCAAAGCTCGTCCACCGTCTCCCGATCCAGCTCCAGCGTGAGGCACAGCCGCTCCACGCCTACCGGCTCGCCGGCGGCGAACAAAATGGCCTCGATGGCGGCCTGGGTGTCCTTCAATTCCATTGGGTTCGCCTCCTTAATATGCGTCTACCGAGATGTCGGTCAGTTCTTCGTCGGTGTCGTCGATGCAGGTGACGGTGCAGTCCTCCGCCGTGCCCGCCAGCAGGATGCGGCAGGCCTTGCACAGCTCCAGCACTGCCAGAAAGGTGGCCACGATCTCGCTGCGGCTTCGGCTGCCCTGAAAGAGGGAGAGAAACCGGGCCACCCCGAAGGTGCGAAGCCGGGCGATGACCTCGCCGGCCTTGTCGCTCACGGGGTAAGGCTCCCGGCCCACGATGCCCTCAAAAGCGGTCAGGGGCGGGGGCAGGTGGTTGTCCACCCGCTCCAGCACGTTGGAAATGGCCCGAAAGAGGTCGCCGGGCTGGTGCTGGTAGCGGTAGAGCTTGTTCACCGGGAGATGTTCCGGGCCTTTGGTGATATAGTCCCGCCCGTAGAGATAGCGTTCCCCAAGCTGGGGCGCGACGGCCTTGATCTTCAAATAGCTTTCCTGCCGCTGGTGTTCCTCCAAGGAGGCGATGAGCTGTTCCATCTCGCTCATGGCCTCCTCGTCGTTGATGGAGAGGAGCATCCGGGTCTTGATATACACCAGATGGGCGGCCATGGTGACAAACTCGCTGGCCACATCCAGATCCAGCGCTTTGCGCCGCGCCATCCAAGCCAGATATTGCTCTAAAATAAGGGAGATCTGGATGTCCTTGATCTCCATCTTATTTTTGCTCAAAAGGCTGAGGATCAAATCAAGAGGGCCGTTGAAATCCTCCAGATCGTCAGCTTTTGCCTTCACTACTTTTTCCAGATGAAAGGTCAATTCCTCCACGGCCCTCACCACCTTTGCGTGAAAAATAGAAGCCTATATGATATCAAACAGGAACAAAACGCTCTCAAAATCCATGCCGCTGACGGCGCACAGCCCCCGGAGTACGTACACGATCAGGAAGGACAGGGGTTTGTTCAGCACGCCCAGCCACACCAGCGCCAGCATGAGAAACATGATGTAGCGTTCATATTTCAAGATCGTGTAATAGAGCTTGTCGGGCAGAAAGGCGAACAGAATCTTGGCGCCGTCCAAGGGCGGGATGGGGAAGAGGTTGAACACCCCAAGACCGATGGAGAGTACGGCGGCGTTGACCAAGAAAAGAAAAAGGGCAAACACCCAGCTGTTCAGGCTCGCCTCCGGGAAAAGATGACCCAGCAGGTTGCAGAGGAGCAAAAACACCCACGCAAGGATGAAGTTGGACGCCGGGCCGGCCAGCGCGGTGAGGGCCATGTCCCGCTTGGGGTGCTTGAAATAGCGCATATCCACCGGCACGGGCTTGGCCCAGCCCACATGGGCGGTGATCATCAAAATCAAGCCCAGCGGGTCGATGTGCTTGATGGGATTGAGGGTCAGGCGACCCTCCTCCTTGGCGGTGGGATCGCCCAAGGCGTAAGCCGCCGCGCCGTGGGACAGCTCATGGACGGTGAGACAGAAGAGCGCCGCTGCGGCGGAAAAAACGGCCATGAGAAACGCGCCGGTGTCAAAATGTTGGAGGAAGTTTTGCAAGGAATTCAGCTTGCCCACCTCCCGACAGAAATTCCAGAATACCTCATTATACCAAAGATAAAAAAGAAAGGCAAGGGGAGAAACAGTCTCCCATTGCCTGTTCCGGTCTGCGTTGATGTTATCTGGCCCTCAGCTCCCAAAAGGCCACGGCACTGGCGGCGGCGACATTGAGGGAGTCCACCCCCCGGGCCATGGGGATCTTCACGGTGTGGCGGCAGCGGGCGATGGTGGATTCCTTGAGCCCGTCTCCCTCTGTGCCCAGAACGATGGCCAATTTGTCCGCCCCGGTGAGCAGGGGATCGGTGATGTCGATGGTGTCGTGGCGCAGAGCCATGGCCACCGTGAGAAAGCCCAGCGCGTGCAGCCGGGCCAGCCCCTCCTCCGGCCACTGGGCGGGGTCGTCCCCCAGCCGCGTCCACGGCACTTGGAACACCGTGCCCATGCTCACCCGGGCGGAGCGGCGGTAGAGGGGGTCGCAGCAGGAGGGGGTGAGCAGCACCGCGTCCATCCCCAGCGCGGCGGCGGAGCGAAAGATCGCGCCGATGTTGGTGTGGTCTACGATGTCCTCCAATACCGCGACCCGCCGGGCGTGGGCGCAGAGCGCCTCCACAGAGGGAAGGGCCGGGCGGCGCATGGCGCAGAGGACGCCGCGGGTCAGAGGATAGCCCGCTAATTGGGCCAAAAGAGCCTCTTCTCCGGTGTAGACGGGAACGCCGGGACAGCGGGCAATGACCGCCGCGCCCTGCCCCTCAATGTGGCGGCGCTCCATGAGCAGGCTCAACGGCTCATATCCCGCGTCCAGCGCGCGGTGGATGACCTTGGGGCTTTCGGCGATAAAAATGCCCAGCTCCGGCTCGATTTTGGAGCGCAGCTGCCGCTCGGTGAGGGAGGCGAAGGGGGCGACGCGGGGATCGTCGAGGGAGGAGACGGAAATGACGCCGGACATGGTCACACCCGCTCCGCTTCGGCGTCTCTTTTGCCGAAGGGTACCATGCCCGTGCGGTCTAAAGCCACCATAATGATGGGAATGAGGGTGAGCTGGAGGAGGATGCCGGGAAGAGCCTCCACAAACCCGGCGGTGAGGAACACCTGCCAGCCGAAGGGGACGTTGGAAACCCCCGCCAAGATCACCCGTCCCGCCGCCCAGACGATGCGTCCGCCCACCATGGCGATGAGGAGGGAGCGGTAGAGGGCCAGAACGCACTTCCACTTGGAGCGGCCGTAGAGAAAGCCCACGATCAGCCCGTAGGCCGCCAGCTCAAAGGCCATGGGGATGGCGAGGGGCATCCGGGGCATCCCGAAAAGGGAAAAGCGCAGCAGGGGGAGGATAAAACCAACCAGCCCGCCGTACTGCCAGCCGCAGATCAGCCCGCACAGCAGCACGGGCAGATGCATGGGGAGGAGCATATTCCCGACGGCGTGGAGCTGCCCGGTGAAAAAGGGAAGCACCAGTCCGATGGCAAGAAACATGGCGGAAAGGGTGAGGGTCTTGACATAGCCCTTGGACTTTGCGGACATACAAAATTCCCTCCTTTTAGAATATTTGTGCATTTAGGATAGCAGAAATTCAAGTGAATGTCCAGAAAAAATGTTGGACGGCTATTGAAATCTGAAAATCGGGGGTCTATAATCCAAAGGTGACCTTTATGCTTTGATATGAGCGGAGGGAAAGCAGATGAAGAAATTTGGTTGGAAGCAAGGGCTGGCAGTGCTGCTGGCAGTTTGTTTGACAGCAGGGCAGGTGCCTTTTGCCCTTGGGGCGGAAAGCAAGCAGGACAATGTGTTTCAGGGAGAGACGGAAGAACCGCGCGACGGCAAGGCCGGCGTGAAGGTGACGTTGAAGTACCAGTATTCGCCCACCGGCGGCATGGCGGGCATCAATGCCCACGCCCCCGAAACGGTGGAGTTTTTCCTCAATGAGGACGGGGCGACCACCACTCCGGCGGCTTGGCCCATCCCCTACTATGACGCGAACGGCGACAACGACTACCACGACCACGACCACAACAATCTGGCGGGATTCCGGGTGGTGCTGAACGCCGAACCGCTGAACAAGTTCGTCAAGACCCCGCCTACGGGGAGCGAAACGGCACAGGAGTTAGAGGACAAGCTGAACCGGGGGGATTTTGACCCCGACCCGGTGAAAATGGAGGACACGGCTGCGGTGACGCAGGCGTGGATCGACGCGCGCACCTTCACCACGGAGAGCGGCCTTGTGTTCCAAATGGTGGACAAGGACGGGAACGCCGCAGTGGGCAGCGAGGCGCTGGTTGGGCCGCAGCTCAAGCTGGTCAATCCTGAAAAGCTCCGGGAGCTGGACAAAAAGGATACCGAGGTCACCTTGGAGGTCAACTACCGCCGGGACAACGGGACTTATACCGTCAGGCACTGGATCCCCAAGGAAGGGGTGATCGTGCCCGACGTGGAAAAGAAGGACGACTGGCAGGTTCAGGACACCCAGACCTTGAGCGGCCGGATCGGGGCGATGACCCGGGCGGAGGCGCAGTATATCCCGGGCTATGCCAACCGGGCCATTTCCCAGCAGCCCATCAAGGCGGACGGCTCTACGGTGGTGGACATTTTCTATACCAAGGACGATACGATCCGGGTGATCTTTGACACCTCCGAGGCCACCTCCGGGGAGATCGACCGCCAGCAGCTGAACATTAACGATGAAAATCACAAGACAGTGGACTTCTCCGCTATCTCTCCGAGAAAAGAGAACGCGCCGGTCAAGCCGGGGCACATTTTTGCCGGCTGGGCCTTTCAAGACAAGGAGAATGGCGGAGCGCTCGTCCCGGTCACCTCTCTGGCGGTGGATCTGTACGACCCGACCACCCAGACGCTCACGCCTGACGCGGCGTTTTTGAACCGCGCCCAGCTTCAGGTCAGTCAGGAGACGGCGGGGGTGAATGTCCTGCAGTTTTATCCCCTTTGGGAGACAGGAGAGACCAGTGTCCGGGTGGTCTTCTGGACGGAGGATCTCACCGGAAGGGACGACGTGGACAGCCGGGAAAAGGGCGCGCCCGGGGAGCTGAGCGTTGTGACCCACCCCTACACGGAGGAGGGTGCGGCTTACAGCAACATGGGCTACTATCAGCTGGAAAACGTGCTGACCAACTGCGAGCTGGAGGTGGACACACAGACGGGAAAGCTGGTCTACACCTCGTCTGATACAAAAACAGAGGCCCAGCTGGATCTGAAGGAGCGGTTTGCGGCGCTGGATAGCATGAAGATCACGACCTCCTATCAGGGGACAGACCCACAGTTTGCCTTGAGGGACGCCTCCGGCTTTTATACGCTGGACGGCTGGGCGGTGACCCAGATGGAGGGCTTACCCAAGGACGTCACCCGCGAGGGGAATCAGGCCGCCGACAGCGGCACAACGGTGGTGAACGTCTATTACACCAGAAACACCTACCGGCTGGAGTTTGTCTATGCAATGGAGAAGAACGGCGTTCCGGCGGTGGGCGTAAGCACCAGAGGATTTGCCAACCACAATGAAACATGGACCGGTCGGAACAATGGCCGACCGGTAACGGACGGGGATCTGAGCCTGATCCCCGCCACGCAAGTGGTGACAGCCAAGTACGGTGCGGATTTAAGAGACATCTGGCCGTACCACAGCGGGTTGGAGGTTGACCTTGCTGATGTTACAGGGGACACCGGAAAGGATAACGTGGCGCAGTTTATCTCTTGGACGACTACGGCAGGGCCTTATAATGAAGAAGCCCTGCGGATCGGACTGGACAATGCGGGAAGCGAGCCAACCATCATGGGGACCTACGGCGCGATGAGCGCGGATATCATCCGCGACCCGGCCCAGCACGTGGGGACGGCGGACTACAACGAGACGACAGGCACACATCGGCTCTACGCGTACTGGTCGGATTGGGAGCAGGACAGCTACTACCGCTATAACCATTGCTACGAAGTGCCTGATGTGACCCAAGAGCTGCTGGAGGCGCAGGACGGGGTGGTGAAGCTGGTCATAGACGGACAGGATGACACTCCTGAGCATCGCGAGAACGTCCGCAACATTTGCTACCTTCTTCCTGCGGACGGGGACGGGGAAGTGCTCAATATCATTCGCGCTTATGGCTTTGAGGACTTGAAAAAGGTGGATTATCGCGAGGGTGCGGATATCCACCAGATCCAGATCAGCGACGATGGAAATTACTACGGCTTCCGCGTTTACAAAGGCAAATGCTACGCGCTGGCCCGCATTGTGAGCGTGGCCTCCACCAACACCGTCAAGGCCCAGACTCCCAGCGCCCGGCTGCATATGAACCGGGTCAACGAGAACGATGTGGCTGATTTCAGCACCCGCTGGACGGAGGACTCAGGAGGCTTCCGGGAGGGTACGGCCATCGGCACAAATGCAGAACCCTGCCAGCTGTTTTTCTATTATGACCGTATCCAGTACACCATCCTGTACAGCGTGGGGAGTAAGGACGGCGTGAAGGATCTGGGCAAAAAGCAGCTCTACTACGGGGCGCAATTGTCCGACTTTTATAATATTCAGATGACGTCCGGGTTTTCTGCGAGCGTGAACGGTGAAGAGAAGGGGAGCGTCAACGGGGACTACGCCGTTTCCGATGACAACCCCAACGGCTGGACTTTGCCCGCCGCGTCCGACGCAGCCGGCGAGGGGACACAGCCGGTTTGTCCCAACCGAAACGAAAGAGGAACGACGGCTTGGCACTTCAAGGGCTGGGCCATGGATCTGGCGGGCACAGAACTGCTGGACGACCCCAATGACTGGGACGGCGTGGTCAGCGGCGACCTCCACCTCTATGCCCAGTGGGAAGCCCCCAAGTACACGGTGGAATTTGACTGGAACGGCGGTCAGCTGGCCTTTGGCAGCGACGCGGAATACAAGATTCAGGAGATCTCTGCGAACTCGACGGTCGTGGGAGGCGGACTGACACCTGTGCCGGTGAAGTCGGGCTATTATCTGGATCACTGGCGGGCGACTTATTATAAGTTGAACGAAGAGGACGGCTGGGTTGAGGTGAAGGCGCCGGATTATCGCTTCCGCTTCGATCAGAAGCTCCCCCTTTCCCTGAAGATCCAAGCCGTGTGGAATCCCATCGAGGGCGCGGAGGAGCGAACCTACCGGGTGTGCCATGTGTTGGACGGCAAGCCCGAGGTGAAGGTGGCGGCGGATCAGACGGTGTCGGGCAGCTTTGTGCCCGGCTTTGACGTATGGGCAAGCCCCATCCGGTTGGGCGAATATGGGGGCAAGGACTACAGCAGCTATGTACCCACAACGACCTATGAGGGAACGCAGATCCCCACGGATCGGGAGGCGGAGATCCTCCCCATTACCATCACCTACCGCCCGCCGGCGGCGGACAAAAGCTATACCGTGCGCTTTTTGGAAAACGGCGGCAGCAAAGAGATCCTAAAGGCGGAGCTTTCCGCCGCAGAGGTCACCAAGACGGTGTACGCCGGAAGCTGGCAGGAGGAGCTGAACGAAAAGGGCTACTGGCTGGCGGGTGAGAATGGCGAGCGGGCCGATCTGAAGAGCGACGCGCTGGTCAAGACCCTGTCCTATGACGGGGAAAGGACGGCGGCCTTCCCGGTGACGGCGCAGGTCTATGACATTGCATACCAGTGGCCCGAAAACATGGCGGAGGAGACAAAGACCGCCCTGAGCAACAATCTGCCCACAAGCTATACCCCGGCGAAGGGC
>CARXAY010000024.1:6300-11010 GCA_949093475.1 uncultured Oscillospiraceae bacterium | reverse complement strand
ACCCTGACGGCGGTGCTGAAGCTGCCCGAGAATCTGCGAGTGACGGTGCATCTTTACTACTATGAGAGCCTGTCCATCGCCCAAACGGCCAAGGTGCTGGGTAAAAGCGAAGGGGCGGTCAAGGCCCGCCTGTCACGGGCCAGAAATAAATTGCGGGAGCTGCTGACGGAAGGGGATGAAGAATTTGTTTAACGAAGCGTATCGCCGGGATATGGATCAAGTCGCCCTTACTGGGCAAGAAAAGGAAACGATTTTGCGAATGTTGGAGGAGGAAAAACCCGTGAAAACAGTAAAATTGACCTTTAAGACCGTGCTGCTGGCGGCGGCGCTGTGTGTGGCCATGGCGGTGACCGTCTTGGCGGTGTCGCCGGGCCTGAGGGAGGCGCTGGGAGGCTTTTGGCCATACAGCCAGACGATAGAGGGAATGACAGAGGTGGATCAGGGAATCGAGGTGAAGGTAGTGTCGGCTTTGTCAGACGGCAACGTCATCCGCCTCTACTTTACCGCCCGCGACACGGAGGGAGACCGGCTGGACGAGTTTACTTCGACCAACTTTCAGATGGATATGCCGACACAGTCGGCTGGACAGTGGAAATCAGGGACGCTGTACCTGCCAGAATTGGTATCCTACGACCCGGAGACCAAAACAGCGCTGTTTACCACAGGATTGGTAGGGGACGGCCTGCCGATATCCGATCTGACGGTGACCGCCGGGGCACAGGTCTTTACGCCGGGGCGGCATGAGTTTCGCTTTCAACTCCCGGAGCTGGGGACGCCGGGGACAGTCCAGTCCAAGACGCTGGACAGCGGGGAGACCGTTTTGGTTCCGGGGCAGATGCCCAAGGAACTGGAGAGCGACGTGTTTTCCCTGTCCTCCTATGGCTTTGGCGGGGATGGGAAGCTCCATGTCCTCTATCGGTTACACGTGCCTGTGGAGCGGGCGAATATGAACACCTTCCTCAGCAGCCGCATTTGGGAAGCGGGGGACTTGGCAGGCAACGCTTTGAGCCAGCGGTATAACCGCGATTCCCGGAACGTCCTGTTCCGGGAGGACGGGACGGTCTATTACGATTTCTCCTATGAAGTTGGCCTTGAGGACGGGTTGGACGTCTTGCCTCGGGAGGTCTACGGGATCATTGACAGCGGCAAGGAGATTGAAGGGACTTGGAAGTTTGAGATACCGCTGGAAAATGCCGAAGCACGCACCATTGATCTGAGTGGAAGCAATACCGTTCTCAGCGGAATTACAGGGACGCGAATTTCCATTACGTCTATTGGTGCGACGGTGGAGGGAGACCCCAAGGGCAATCGCGGCACATTGGGTTTTCCAATGACGTTCTTTGTGGACGACGGAAGCCGTATCCACGGGACTGTCGACAGCAATCATTACAGCCCAAACTACTGCTCCGACCACTCCAGTTTTTCCGAACCGCTGGACATTGACCGAGTGGTGGGCATTGCCATCGGGAAGTGGTACATCCCCATCGAGGGCAACACCGCCCAACCGGGCCACTGGCTCTCCGAGCTTCCTTAAATCTCCTTTCCTCTTGCATTTTGGATCGGCTTCCGCTATAATAGGGAAGATTCATCCAACACCGAGTGAGGAAGTGCAAGAAGATGAAGTATGATCCCAGCGCCATTGAAGGCAAGTGGCAAAAGAAATGGCTGGACGAAAAGACCTTCGCCGCCAAGACAGGGGACACCTCCAAGCCGAAATTTTACGGTCTGGTGGAGTTTCCCTATCCCTCCGGGCAGGGGCTCCACGTGGGCCACGCCCGGCCCTACACCGCCATGGACGTGGTGGCCCGCAAGAAGCGGATGGAGGGATATAATGTCCTGTTCCCCATGGGCTACGACGCCTTCGGCCTGCCCACCGAGAACTATGCCATCAAAAACCATATCCACCCCGCCAAGGTGACCCACGACAACATCCAAAATTTCACCAAGCAGCTTCAAATGCTGGGTTATTCCTTTGACTGGGATCGGGTCATCAACACCACCGACCCGGAATATTACAAGTGGACGCAGTGGATCTTCCTCCAGCTTTTTAAGAAGGGTCTGGCCTACAAGACCACTATGCCAGTGAACTGGTGTACCTCCTGCAAGTGCGTGCTGGCCAACGAGGAGGTGGTGGACGGCGTGTGCGAGCGGTGCGGCGCGCCCGTCATCCGCAAGGAAAAGAGCCAGTGGATGCTCAAGATCACCGAGTACGCCCAGCGACTCATCGACGATCTGGACGAGTTGGACTTTATTGAGCGGGTCAAGACCCAGCAGAAGAACTGGATCGGCCGCTCCACCGGCGCAGAGGTCACCTTCAAGGCCACCACCGGGGACGACATCGTGGTGTTCACCACCCGGCCGGACACGCTGTTTGGCGCGACCTACATGGTCATTTCCCCGGAACACGCCTATGTAAAGCAGTGGGCGGACAAGCTCACCAATCTGGACGAGGTCAACGCCTATGTGGCCGAAGCCGCCCGCAAGAGCGACTTCGAGCGCACCGAACTGGCCGCCGACAAGGAAAAGACCGGTGTGATGCTTCAAGGCGTCCGGGCCATTAACCCCGTCAACGGCAGGGAAATTCCCATCTTCATCTCCGACTATGTGCTGGCCTCCTACGGCACAGGCGCGATCATGGCCGTTCCCGCTCACGACGACCGGGACTGGGCCTTTGCCAAAAAGTTTGGCTGTGAGATCGTGGAGGTGGTCTCCGGCGGGGAGAACGTACAAAAAGCCCCCTTTACCGCCAAGGACGACACCGGCATTTTGGTCAATTCTGAGTTCCTGACCGGCCTCACCGTCAAAGAGGCCATTCCCGCCATGATCCAGTGGCTGGAGGAGAAGGGCATCGGCCACGAAAAGGTCAACTACAAACTCCGCGACTGGGTTTTCTCCCGCCAGCGTTACTGGGGCGAGCCTATCCCCATGGTGTACTGCGAAAAGTGCGGCTGGGTGCCTCTGCCGGAGGATCAGCTTCCGCTGGTGTTGCCCGATGTGGAGAGCTATGAGCCTACCGACACGGGAGAGTCGCCCCTGTCCAAGATGACCGACTGGGTCAACACCACCTGCCCCCACTGCGGCGCACCCGCTAAGCGGGAGACGGACACCATGCCCCAGTGGGCGGGCTCGAGCTGGTATTTCCTGCGCTATATGGATCCCCATAATCCCAACGCCATCGCGTCCAAGGAGGCGCTGGATTACTGGTCGCCTGTGGACTGGTATAACGGCGGCATGGAGCATACCACCCTGCACCTGCTGTACTCCCGGTTCTGGCACAAATTCCTCTACGATCAGGGCATCGTCCCCACCAAGGAGCCTTACGCCAAGCGCACCAGCCACGGCATGATCCTTGGCGAAGGCGGCGAGAAGATGTCCAAGTCCCGCGGAAACGTGGTCAACCCCAACGACGTGGTGGCCGCTTATGGTGTGGACACTATGCGGATGTATATCATGTTTATCGGCGATTTTGAAAAGGCCGCCGCGTGGAGCGACAACGCCGTCAAGGGCTGCCGCCGGTTCTTGGATCGAGTGTGGAATCTGGCGGAACAATTGACCGATTCCATGGACTATACGCCTGACAATGAAAGCGCCATCCATAAGGCCATCAAGAAGGTATCCGACGACATCGACGCCATGAAGTTCAACACCGCCATCGCCGCTTTGATGGCTCTGGTCAACGACTTCTACCAGAAGGGCTGCTCCAAGGGTGATTTCCGCACACTGCTGCTGATGCTCTCTCCCTTTGCGCCCCATCTGGCCGAGGAGCTTTGGAAGGAGCTTGGCTTTGACGGCGTGGGCATGGCCTGCGTCCAGCCTTGGCCCATCTATGATGAAGCCAAGACGGTAGCCAGCACGGTCACGCTGGCAGTTCAGGTGGGCGGCAAGCTGAAGGGAACGATCGAAGTGCCCACCGACAGTGAGGAAGCCACGGTGGTCGCCGCCGCCATGGCGGACGCAAAGGTGGCAAAAGCCGCCGAAGGAATGGATCTTGTCAAGACCATTCTGGTGAAAAACAAACTGGTCAACCTCATTTTCAAACCCAAGGGTTAAATCCGTTTGGGGGACAATTTGCCCCCTTGACAAGAAAAGTGCGTTTGGGTATAATGAGAGTGTTAAAGCCATCGTTATGGCCCTTTTGCGGTGGAAACAGCACCGCGTCGGAGGGAGGGGAAATCAATGTCGGAAGTCCGCATCAAAGAGGGCGAGTCTTTGGAAAACGCCCTGAAGCGGTTTAAGCGTAGCTGCGCCAAGTCTGGTGTTTTGGCTGAAGTCCGCAAGCGTGAGCATTACGAGAGTCCGAGCGTCAAACGCCGCAAGAAGAGCGAAGCCGCCCGCAAGAACCGCAAAAAGTTCTATTGAGAAAAGCCCCGTGACGTTTGCCGTCACGGGGTTTCTTTTTTTCCGATGCCTAACAGCTTGGTCAATTCCTCCGCCGCTTCCGGATAGGGGAGGAAGGCTTCCTTGATCCCCATCTCCGCCGCCATACGGAGCTTTTTCTCCATGGATTCGGCATCATCGTACAGGATGAAGTGAGGACTGCCCCCGGTAGGCATAAAGGTAAAATAGTGGGCGCAGAGGTCGTCGGAAAAATAGACGCTGGGCCGCCGTTTTTGCAGCAGCTCATTCAGCTCTGACCACGTCAAGGGACGGCCCGATCCATCCCGCGCCGGGAGTACAAAGTCCTCGCAGGCCCATTGAAGCCCCAAAACT
>CARXAY010000024.1:0-6290 GCA_949093475.1 uncultured Oscillospiraceae bacterium | reverse complement strand
TGGATCCCGTAAGCGTCGATGGCTTCCCGCAGATGTCGGCGCAGTGAGCCGCCGGACAGAGCCGTCGAAACAACCACCTTTGCACCGGGCAGACCGGCCGCATAGGACGGGGGCAGGTAGAGACTCCAGCCCCGCTTTTGAAAGGTCGGGATCAGCAGGGCCGCCGCCCGTTCCAGTACGGGCAGGGGAGCGTCTTCAAAATCAAAAAAGACCCCTTGGAAGCTCCGGGCGGCGCATTCCCGCACCACCTCCTGACAAAATGGCTCTGCTTTGCCTGAGCCATCGAAATCCCTGTGATCCAGCACCATGATTCCCCCGGTGAGAGGGGTCGGAAGCTGCGTTCGGAATAGATGCGGCCCTTGGCCGACCCGATAAGCCGGGTGGGCCAGCGTCAGTCCGCGACAGGCAGGGTCGGCCTGATGCTGCGGCGGGGCAAGGAGATAGAGCGTGGGACGTTGCGGCATAGACATCTATGGATTCCCCCTTGTGGCGGCGAAGAAATAGTGGTACAATACGATGTTAGAAAATCTTACGCACGCCGGCGTGCGTTTAGAAGAGGTGAGCGTTTGTTTTCGTTGCTTCCGTGGCAGTGGACTGAAAGCATCTATGATCTGACAGGGAAGGATCTGTACTGCGCAGGTATCCGCCTTTTACTGGCCGACTTGGACAACACTTTGATCCCATACAGCCGCAGCGAGCCGGATGAGGCCCTGCGGCGCTGGCTGGCGGATCTAAACGCCAACGGCGTGACTCTGTTCCTTCTGTCCAACTCCCGCAAGGCGGTTCGCGCGCCCCACTTTGCACAAACTCTGGGCATCGATTATCTCTGCCATGCGGGAAAACCAAAGACCGGCGGCTACCGCACCGCTATGGAACGGTGCGGCGTCACCCCGGAGCATTGCGCCATGGTGGGCGACCAGATTTTTACGGACACGCTTGGGGCAAACCGGGCGGGCATCCGTTCTATTTTGGTCAAACCGATCTCTCTGTCGGGAAATCCGGGCCGGTATCTGCGCTATTGGGCGGAGCTGCCCATGCGGGCTCTGGCCCGTAAGCGGCAATGGAAGGGGGCTTCATAATGGCAGGCGTCAAGTTCGGCCCGGCGGGGAACAGCGATTCCTTTTCCGCCACGCACAAGTCCTCTCTGGACGCGCCGGGGTGGCTGCACGGCCTTGGTTTGGATTGCTACGAGTACCAGTGCGGCAAAGGGGTGCGGGTCAGCCACGAAATGGCGTTGGCTCTGGGAGAACGGGCAAAGGAGGCAAACATCTCCCTGTCCCTCCACGCGCCCTATTTCATCAATCTGGCCAACCCCGATCCCGAAAGTCTGAAAAAGACCACCGGCTATGTCCTCGCCGCCTGCGAAGCGGCGGACTGGATGGGTGCGCGGCGGGTGGTGGTACACACAGGCGCACTGATGAAACGCACCCGCCGGGAGGCGTTGGATATTGCCAAATCCAGCATGGCCGCGGTGCTGAGCGCCTGCGACGAGGCCGGTTTCGCCCACATGCCCCTCTGCCCGGAAACCATGGGAAAGATCAACCAGTTGGGCGATCTGGAGGAAGTGCTGGAGCTTTGCACCTTAGCCGAACGGCTCGTTCCCTGTGTGGACTTTGGGCATCTCTATGCCCGCAGTCTGGGCGCGGACGAAGGGCTGGAAGCGACGGGGCGGATGCTGGCGCGGATGGAGGAAGTTTTGGGGGCGGAACGGGCCAGTCAATTTCACAGCCACTTCTCCCGCATTGAGTTTACCCCCAACGGGGGAGAAAAGTGCCACCGCACCTTTGCCGACAACGGCGGGTTTGGCCCAGATCCCGCGCCGTTGTTGGAGCTTCTGGCAAGACGCGGCTGGAGTCCCACAATTATTTGTGAAAGCGCAGGCACACAGGCCGAAGACGCGCTGGAGATGAAACGGCTCTACCAAAATTATTTGAAGGCGGCAGCGCCATGAAAAAATGTGTCTTTGCCATTGTGATAGTCCTTGCGTTACTGCTGTCCGCTTGTGTCGGTAAGCCCCAGCCTGCCTCGGAGACATTGCCCAGTCTCCTCCCCTCTGCAAGTCCGTCGCCAACTCCCAGTCCATCCCCATCTCTGTCACCCACAGCCACGCCCACACCGGAACAATTTGAGGAGGACTACCCGGAGCTGCTTTACAATACCACCGCCACCTTTGACCCGGAAACAAACATTCAGCGCACCACATTAGACCCTCAAGGACTTGATCTGATCGTCTATTTTGAAATTCCTGTCTTTCAGGAGGAAGGGGAGGGCTACCGGAAGATCAACGCCTTCTTTGAAAAGCTGCGGGACGATTTCTTTACCCCGGGAAATGAGAGCTTAACACGTGCGTGGGCATATCGTAACGGCTGTGCACCGATGCCATATACCTTTGAGTATGAAAGCTCTGTCATTATGCGGACACAAACGGAGGCGTTGGTCAGTGTCAGCATTGCACGGTACTGGTGGATGGGCGGAGTCAATGACACAGGAAGTGACAGCTACACCTTTGACCCACAGACCGGTGAACTGTTGACCCTCTCTGAACTGATTCAGGAATCTGAAGAAGATGCTTTAGAAATCCTCTGGACAGCGATGGAAGACAGCGGCATGGTAGATATGGATGATACGTTCACCATTGACAGCCTTAAAGAAAGAACCTTAGATGAGTTTGAATTCTATGTTGCAGACGATGCCGTATACATTGCCTTTGATCGCTACGAGGCATCGATCGGCGCGGCGGGCAGCTTTGATATCCTTTTGCCCGTCACCCTCAAGTCTGAGTATTGCTCCGAAAATAAATAGCGCGAAAGGAGGCACACCATGCTTCGAGACGCGGAAAAGACCATTGGCAACCTCATTGACAAGCAGAAGATCGCATATATCGCCTCGGTATCCTCGGATGGTTTTCCCAACTTAAAGGCCATGCTGGCCCCTCGCAAGCGGGAGGGCATCCGAGTGTTTTACTTCTCCACCAACACCTCCTCTATGCGCGTCGCGCAGTATCGAGAGAATCCCAAGGCCGCCATCTATTTCTGTGACAAGCGGTTCTTTCGCGGAGTAATGCTGGAGGGGACGATGGAGGTTCTGGAGGATCAAGCCACTAAGGAGGCGATCTGGCAGTTTGGGGACACCATGTATTATTCCAAGGGCGTGACCGACCCGGATTACTGCGTGCTGCGCTTTACCGCCCATTCGGGACGGTATTACGCCAATTTCAAGTCTGAATCCTTTCCCATTGGGGAAGCCATTACGGAATAGAAAGGAAGATTTTTATGAACCATTTCAAACAGATCGCCGCCAAGCTGAACGACTATGGTGTGGATGCCATGATGATCACCTCCGAGCCGGGGGAATTCTACGCCGCCGGCTTCCACGGAGAGGGTATTGCGCTGGTGGCGGCGGGGGAGACCACCTATATTACCGATTCCCGCTATATTGAACTGGCAGAAAAGACCATTCAGGACGCTACCATCCTCATGGTGGACAAGGGGCGCAACTACGTCACGCTGGTCAACGACTTTCTTGACCGCTTGGGGATCAAGACGCTGGGCATTGAAGAAAGCTACATGACGCTTGGGGCGTATCAGAGCTATACTGAGAGCCTTCACGCCAAGCTGGTCCCTGCGGGAAAGCTGGTGTTGGAGCTGCGCGCGGCCAAGGACGAGCATGAGATCGAATGCCTTGTCAAAGCCCAGCGCATTTCGGAAAAGGCCCTCCAAGAGATTTTCCATTTCATCAAGCCCGGCGTGACCGAACGGGAGGTCGCCGCCAAGCTGACCTACGATATGCTCCGCTTTGGGGCGGAGAAAAACTCCTTTGACCCCATTGTGGTGGCCGGGCCAAACGGCAGTCTGCCCCATGGCATCCCCGGAGACCGCCCCATTCAGTCCGGTGATTTCGTCACCATGGACTTTGGATGTAAGTGGGGCGGCTACTGCTCCGATATGACCCGCACCATTGCCGTGGGCCAGCCCACCGAGGAGATGGCAAAGGTCTACGATCTGGTATTAAAGGCTCAGCTTGCAGGGATCGCCGCGTCCAAGGCGGGTGTTCGGGGGAAGGACATCGACGCCGCCGCCCGCAAGGTGATCGAGGAGGGCGGCTACGGAGCGTACTTCGGCCACGGCTACGGCCACAGCGTGGGCATCGAGATCCACGAGTCCCCCAACGCCAACACCCGGGACGAGACTCCCATGCCTGTGGGAGCGGCGGTATCCGCCGAACCGGGGATCTATCTTCCCGGGCGCTTCGGCGTGCGCATCGAGGACGTGGTCATCATGGAAGAGGGCGGCTGCCGAGTCATTACCGAGGCACCCAAGGAGTTGATCATCCTTTAAGTTTTTTGGAAAACAAATCCTTGCAATTTTCCACCATATAGGGTAAAATATTAAAGTGAAGTTTTTTGACCCACAAAGTCAGACATATGTTTGGAGGATGAACCAATGATTTCTGCCAGCGATTTCCGTAACGGCGTGACCTTTGAGATGGATGGTCAGGTCATGCAGGTGGTGGAGTTCCAGCACGTGAAGCCCGGTAAGGGCGCCGCCTTCGTCCGCACCAAGATGAAGAACGTGATCACCGGCGCAGTCACCGAGACTTCTTTCAACCCCACCGCCAAGTTCGAGAGCGCCTTCGTTGAGCGCAAGGACATGGACTACAGCTACTCCGACGGCGACCTCTATTATTTCATGGATCCGGAGACCTTCGATCTGGTTCCCATCGACAAGAGTGTTTTGGGCGACGCCTTCCGTTTCGTTACCGAAAACATGACCTGCAAGATCATGTCCTATAAGGGCAAGGTTTTTGCAGTTGAGCCGCCCAACTTTGTGGAGCTGGAGGTCACCGACACGGAGCCGGGCTTCGCCGGCAACACCGCCACCAACGTCACCAAGCCCGCCACTTTGGAGACCGGCGCAGAGATCAAGGTGCCCCTGTTTGTCAGCGCGGGCGATAAGATCAAGATCGACACCCGCACCGGAGAATATCTGGAGCGCTGCAAGGGCTGATTTCAGCGTTTTATAACAACTGGAAAGGGGAACGATTACCATGACGATTTCTGAAAAGGTCGCCTATCTGAAGGGTCTGGCCGAAGGTCTGGCTGTGGACACCGAAAAGTCCAAAGAGGGCAAGCTGATCTCCGTGATGATCGACATTCTGGAGGAGGTCGGCCTGTCTATTGAGGATCTGGAGGCCACCACCGACGAGCTGAGCGACGCGCTGGACGCCGTCTCCGATGACCTGAGCGATGTGGAGGATGACCTCTACGGCGAGGATGATGACTGCGACTGCTGCGACTGCGACGATGGCGAGGAATTCTTTCAGGTGGAGTGCCCCAACTGCGGGGAGACCTTGGATATTGACGAGGAAGTCTTGGATGCCGGCGTGATTCAGTGCCCCGCCTGCAAGCAGAAGTTTGCCCTTGACCTCTATGATGAGGACGAATGTGGTTGTGGCTGCGACTGTGGCTGCGACCACGATGACGAGATCGTCGCCGAGGTCGAGGAAGCTCCCGCTCCCAAAAAGTCCACCAAAAAAACTGCAAAGAAATAATTTGCCTGATCGGCGGCGTCACCCCTGCGGTGACGCCGCTTTTTTATGCCCCGCTTAAAAAAGTTTGAAAAACTTTTCCACAACCCCTATGCAAAAGAGGGAAAGTAAGGTACAATAGGATACAACATATTGAGCGTGACACAGGGCAGAAAATCACACGCTGACAGGAGGAAACCAATCATGGGCGAACCCAAATTCAGGCGAGTTCTTTTGAAGATCAGCGGCGAAGCGATGGCAGGCAGCCAAAGTCGCGGGCTGGACTTTAACATCATCTCCGACATCTGCGATGTGGTGGGCAAGTGCGTCAAGGAAGGCGTACAGGTCGGCATCGTGGTCGGCGGCGGCAACTTCTGGCGCGGCGTAAAGGACGGTTCCGGCCGCATGGAGCGCTCCCGCGCCGACCATATGGGTATGCTGGCCACCACCATCAATGCTCTGGCTCTGGCCGACATCATGGAGCAAAAGGGCATTCCCGTTCGGGTGCAGACCGCCATTCAGATGCAGGCCATTGCCGAGCCTTATATCCGCTCCCGGGCCATCCGTCATCTGGAAAAGGGCAGGGTGGTCATTTTCGGGTGCGGCACAGGCAACCCCTATTTCTCCACTGATACTGCCGCCGTCCTCCGCGCTGCGGAAATCGACGCCGACGCGATCCTCCTTGCAAAAAACATCGACGGTGTCTACTCCGCCGACCCGAAGCTCGACCCCTCGGCGGTAAAATACGATTCCATCTCCTATGA
>CARXAY010000023.1 GCA_949093475.1 uncultured Oscillospiraceae bacterium | reverse complement strand
TCCAGATTGGCGCCGTCCAGCGTGCCGATGGTGAGGGCGCCGTTCATCATAAACTTCATGTTGCCCGTGCCGCTGGCCTCCTTGCCTGCGGTGGAGATCTGCTCGCTGAGTTCGGCGGCGGGCATGAGCTTCTCGGCCAGAGACACCCGGTAGTTCTCCAAGAACACCACTTGGAGCTTATCCTTGCACACCGGATCGGCGTTCACCGTGGCGGCCAGAGAGTTGATGAGGTGGATGATCTGCTTGGCCATGGCATAGCCGGGGGCGGCCTTCGCGCCGAAGAGGTAGACCCGGGGGGTCATCTTGAAGTTGGGATCGTCCTTCAGCTTTTGGTAGAGGTAGATGATGTGCATGGCGTTCAAAAGCTGGCGCTTATACTCGTGAAGGCGCTTGACCTGAACGTCAAACATAGCGTCGGTGTTGAGGATGACGCCGGTCTCCTTGGCGTACCAAGCGGCAAAGGCCTTCTTGTTGGCCTGCTTGATGTCACCCAGCGCCTTGATGGTGGAAGCGGTGGCCTTCTTCTCAAAGAGAGCCAGCTTCTCAGGGTGGAGAAGGTAGTCGTCGCCGCCGATGGTCTCGCGCACCAGCTCGTCCAGACCGGGGTTGATCTGCCCCAGCCAGCGGCGGTGGTCAATGCCGTTGGTGACGTTGAGGAACTTCTTGGGGTTCTGGCGGTAGGCGTCGTTAAAGACGTCGTTTTTCAGGATCTCGGAGTGGAGGGCGGACACGCCGTTGATGGCTTGGCAGGCGCAGATACAGAGGTTCGCCATACGTACCTGACCGTCCCAGATGATGGCGTTGCGGGCCACGCGATCCATGTCGCCGTGGAACTGCTGCTCCAACTGGGCCTGATACTTGCCGGAGATCTCATTCAGGATCAGCCAGATGCGGGGCAGCAGGGAGATGACCAGATCCTGCGGCCAACGCTCCAGCGCCTCGGCCAGAACGGTGTGGTTGGTGTAGGAGACGGTGTGGGTGGTGATATACCAAGCATCCTCCCAAGAGTACCCTTCCTCGTCCAGCAAGATCCGCATCAGCTCAGGGATGACCAGAGTGGGGTGGGTGTCGTTGATCTGGATGGCGTGCTTCTCGTGGAAGTTCCGCAGCGTCCCGTACTTGGCCTTGTGGCGGCGGACAATGGACTGCATGGTGGCGGACACAAAGAAGTACTGCTGGCGCAGGCGCAGCATTTTGCCCTCGTAATGGTTATCCTCGGGGTAGAGAACCTTGGCGATGGCCTCGGCCATGGCCTGATTTTCCACCGCCTTGAGGTAGTCGCCGCTGGAGAAGCGGGAGAAGTCCACGGGGGTGGGGCTCTTGGCGTCCCAGAGACGCAGACGGTTGGTGTGGTTGGTCTTATAGCCGGCGATTTTCATGTCACGGGGGACGGCGAGAACGGTGGTATAGCCGGTGTGCTTGACCACGTGCTTGCCGTTTTCAAAGCCCACCTCCACCTGACCGCCGAAATGAACTTCCTCGGTGTCCTCGGGACGGGTGACCAGCCACGCGCCGCCCAGATCCAGCCAGTTGTCGGGCAACTCCACCTGCTGGCCGTCCACGATCTTCTGCTTGAAGATGCCCAGCTCGTAGCAAATGGAGTAGCCGGTGGCGGGGATCTCAAGGGTGGACATGGCCTCCAGATAGCAGGCGGCCAGACGGCCCAGACCGCCGTTGCCCAGACCGGCGTCAGGCTCTAACTCAAAGAGGTCGGAGGCATTGAAGCCCAGAGAGTCCAGCGCCTGCCGCAGCTGGGGAAGAACCCCCAGATTGTAGGCGTTTTTCTCCAGAGAGCGGCCCACCAGAAACTCCAGAGACAGGTAATGCACCTGACGGGCGTTGGCCTTGTCGGTCTTTTCCCGGGTCTCCACCCGGTTGTCGGACATAATATCCCGCAGCACCAGAGCGCAGGCCTGGAACATATCGGTGGCGGTGGCTTCGCTCACATCGCGGCCGAAGGTGCGGCGCAATTTGTCCACCATCAGTTTAGAGAGCTGTTTGGAGGTATAAGCCATGTGATCAATCCTGCCTTTCTTCTTCTCTAAATTCTATCCTCGTATCGCGTGCCCTATTCTATGCTCGCCGCAGGTTCTTGGCTGCGGCGGAACAGGCAAAAGAAAACGTCCGGGGAAGGGAATTTTTCCAAACCCCGGACGTTCAGTTTACCACAAAAGGGATCAGCCTGTCAAGCGTTGGTAGATCTCCTCGTAAGCCTTGGCGGAGGCGTCCCAAGAGAAGTCGGCGGTCATGGCGTTCTTCTGGAGCTTCTTGAACTCCTTGGAATAGTCATAGTAAAGGCCGACGGCGCTTTCCAGCACATGGAGCATATCGTGGGCGTTGACATCGGCAAAGGAGAAGCCGGTGCCCTCGCCGGTGACGTAGTTGTAGGGGATCACGCTGTCCTTCAGCCCGCCGGTCTCCCGCACCACAGGCAGCGTGCCGTACCGCATGGCGATCATCTGGCTCAGGCCGCAGGGCTCGGCGATGGAGGGCATCAGGAAGAGGTCTGCGCCTGCATAGATGAGGTCGGAGAGCTGGGCGGAGTACATGATCTGGGCGGAGAAGCGGCCGGGATAGTGGCCGGCGGCCTGACGGAAGGACTCCTCAAAGGCCCAGTCGCCGGTGCCCAGCACCACCATCTGCAGATTCATCCGCATAATATCGTGGAGGACGGCGTTGACCAGATCGAAGCCCTTATGGCTCACCAGACGGGAGACACAGGCGACGATGGGCACGTCGGGATCTTCATTCAGGCCGACCCGCTGCTGCAGGGCGGCTTTGCAGACCTTCTTGCCCGCCATGGAGCGGACGGAGTAGTTCTTGGGCAGATTGGGGTCTTTCGAGGGATCGTACAGATCCACGTCGATGCCGTTCAAAATGCCGGAGAATTTGCCGCGGCACTGGTTGACCACACCCTCCAGCCCGTGGCCGTAGAAGGAGTAGCCCAGCTCGTTGGCGTAGGTGGGGGAGACGGTGGTGACCCAGTCGGAGGCCAGAATAGCGCCCTTCATCAGGTTCACGTCGTCGTGGAACTCCAAAAGCTCCGGAGAGAAGTACCCCTGATTCAGGCCGAACAGATCCTGAATGGTCTGCTTTCCGTAGCGGCCCTGATACTCGATGTTGTGGATGGTGAACACCGTCTTGGCGTTTTGAAGCTGGGGATGACGCCAGCGCTCCTCCAGAAGATAGATGGGCACAAGAGCCGTCTGCCAGTCGTTGCAGTGGATGATCTCGGGAGACCAGTCCAGCTGGCAGGGGACTTCCAGCACCGCGCGGGAGAAGAAGCCGAAGCGCTCGCCGTCGTCATAGTGGCCGTAGACCTGAGAGCGGCGGAAGTAGTATTCGTTGTCCACGAACCAGTAGGTCACGCCGTCGTGTTCCAGCTCAAACACGCCGCAGTAGGGGGTGCGCCATGCCAGATTGACATAGAAATACTTGAGGAAGGTCATCTTGTCCCGCCAAGCAGGGCCGATCCCCTCATAGAGAGGGAGAATGACCTTCACCTCGTGCCCGGCCTTGGCCAGAGCAGCGGGGAGAGAACCGGCCACGTCGGCCAGTCCGCCGGTTTTGATGAAGGGGGCCGCTTCGGAGGCGGCAAACAGAATTTTCATGACGTTCTCCTTTCCACAATACGCTGTGGCAACCAAAAGACCTTAAACTTTGGAGTATTTTGCGATGGCGATGGGGTAGCTCTCGTGCCCCATGAGCATCCGTCCGGGGTTGATGAGGACGTTCTTGTCGGTGATGGCGTACTGGAGGGTCGCCCCCGCGCCCACGGTCGTGCCCTGCATGAGGATGCAGTGGCTCAGGCGTGCCCCCTTCTCCACCTGAACGCCGCGGAAGAGGATGCAGTGATCCACCTCTCCCTCCACCTTGCAGCCGTCCGCGATGAGGGAGTTGGAGGCGTGGGCCTCCGGGCCGTAGTAAGTAGAGGGGTTGGACTGATCCTTGGTCTTGATGGGGAAGCGGGGGTCGAACAGGCTGGCGCGGACGGCGGGATCGAGGAGATCCATGGAGTGTTCAAAGTATGCGCCCAGCGTATGGAAGCGGCCCACATAGCCGTCAAACTGATAGGTGTGGATGTGGAGGCGATCCTTCATGGCGAGGATCACGCCGTCGCTGAAGGAGTGGATGTTGTGGGCGGCGCAGTGATCCACCAGAGAGAGGAGGAGGGGCTTGGAGAGGATGTAGACCTCCACCGCCTCGCAGCCCATGGGGGACTTGGGATGGACGAACACATCGGTGACCCGCCCGTCAGGATTGGTGGACAGATAGGTGCAGGAGCGGGGCTCGCCGATGCTCTGGCAGGTGACCACGGCGGTGATGTCCGCCTTGGTGGCCAGATGCTGGTTGTAGATGTCCTGAACGGGGAGGTTGGCGGCCACGTCGCCGCCGGAGAGGATGACGTAATCCTGCTTGATGTCCTCCAGATAGGAGCGCACCCCGGACAGAGAGTCCATGCGGCCATAATAGTCGCCGGTGGGAGCGTCGGCATAGCCGAAGGGGGGCAGGATCCGCAGACCGCCGTGCTTGCGGCTCAGATCCCAGTCCTTGCCCGAACCCACATGATCCAGAAGGGACTGGTAGGAGGAGTGGACGATCATACCCACGTCGGTGACGCCGGCGTTGACCATGCTGGAGAGGGTGAAGTCCACCAGACGGTAACGTCCGCCAAAGGGGATGGAGCAGGTATTGCGGTGCTGGGTCAGCTCCCGGAGGTCTTTATTGGAGCGGTAGGCGAAGATCAAACCATGGAGGTTGTTCATACCTTAGCTCCCTCCTTTACGTTTTTGGTGACCATGGCGGCGGGGGAGACGGTGGCATTTTTGCCCACGATAACGCCCTGCGCCACGACGGCGATGTCCCAGCCGTCCTCTTTCTTTTCAGCGGGGGCGGCGCCTACGGCGGCGCCGGATTCGATGACCGCGTCCTCAGCGACGATGGCGTAATCCACGCGGCTGCCGGCCTTCACCACCGCGCCGGGCATGAGGATGGAGTAGCGCACGCTTGCCCCCGGCTCGACGGTGACTGAGTGGAAGAGGACGCTGTGTTCCACCTCACCTTCCACCTGACAGCCGCCGGTGAGGAGGGAGTGGGTGACCTTGGCGTTTTCGCCAACGAAGTGAGGAGGTTTCGTCGGGGTGCGGGCATAGATCGTCCAGTCGTCCTCGTCAGAGAGGTTGATGCCCGCGTCTTGGGAGAGCATATCCATGTTGGCGTCCCACAGGGAGTCGATGGTGCCCACGTCCCGCCAGTAGCCCTTGAAGCGGTAGGCGGTGAGGATCTCTTTCTTGGCAAGCATGGCGGGAATGATGTTTTTGCCGAAGTCGTTGGAGCTGTTGGGATCGGCGTCGTCATCTAGAAGGTACTTGCGGAGCTTTGACCAAGTGAAGATGTAGATGCCCATGGAGGCCAGATTGCTCTTGGGCTTTTTGGGCTTCTCCTCAAATTCATAGATCTGGTCGTTTTCGTCCACATTCATGATGCCGAAGCGGCTGGCCTCCTCCATGGTGACCTCCAAGACGGAGATGGTGCAGGCGGCGCCGGCCTTCTTGTGATGCTCCAGCATCTTGGCGTAGTCCATCTTGTAGATGTGGTCGCCGGAGAGAATGAGGACATACTCGGGGTCATACTGGTCGATGAAGTTGATGTTCTGGCAGATGGCGTTTGCGGTGCCCTTGTACCAAGAGCCCTCTTCATTCTCGCCCAGATAAGGGGGCAGGATGTGGACGCCGCCATCGGAGCGATCCAGATCCCAAGGCTGGCCGTTGCCAATGTAGGAGTTCAGCTCCAGCGGGCGGTACTGGGTGAGTACGCCCACGGTGTCGATGCCGGAGTTGACACAGTTGGAGAGCGGGAAGTCAATGATACGGTACTTCCCTCCAAAGGGAACGGCGGGTTTCGCCACATGGCGGGTCAGAGCCTTCAGACGGCTGCCCTGACCGCCGGCCAGCAGCATGGCGACACATTCTTTTTTCACGGCTTCTTCACATCCTTTTTCACAACAATTTTTGCGGCGGGCGCTTCCGCCGCCTTGGAAACAGGCTTCACAGCCGCCTTTTCGGGGGCTTTGACGGGGACGGGCTTGACCGGCTCAACTTTCTTCTCTGCGGGCTTGGCAGCGGCCTTGGCGGGGGCGGCCTTTTTCTCCACGGGCTTGACTGCCGCCTTGGCGGGAGCGGCCTTCTTCGCCGCAGGTTTCTTTGCTGCGGGCTTTTTCGCCGCCGGCTTCTTCTCCACCTTTTCCACCTTGGCCGCCGGCTTCTTGGACGGGGCTTTCTTGGTGCAGGCCAAGATCATGGTGGACATGGGCGGGATGGTGAGCTTCAGGGACTGCTCCCGGCCGTGCATCCCCTCCGGGTCGGTTTTGAGCTTGCCCTTGGGGGCGCGGCCCTCGCCGCCAAATTCCACATCGTCGGAGGAGAACACCACCTCATATTGTCCGGCGTCAGGAACGCCGATGCGGTAGCCTTCCCTCAGGACGGGGGAGAAGTTGCACACCACCATGACCCACTTGCCCTTCTTGTCCCGGCGGATGAAGGAGGCCACGTTGTTCTGGTTGTCGTCGGCGCACAGCCACTCAAAGCCCTCCCAAGAGAAGTCCTGCTCCCAGAGAGCGGGGGTCTTGAGATAGAAGTCGTTGAGAGCCTTGAAGTAGGCGTGAAGCTGACGGTGCTGGAGGCAGTTGGGGGTGGCGGGATCGATGAGATGCCAGTCCAGAGAGGACTCAAAGTGCCACTCGTTCCACTGGCCGAACTCGCTGCCCATCATGGTCAGCTTTTTGCCGGGGTGGGTCATCATATAGCCGTAGAAGGCGCGCACGCCTTGGAACTGCTCTTCGTACTTGCCGGGCATCTTGTTGAGGAAAGACCCCTTCATGTGGACGACCTCATCGTGGCTCAAGGGCAGAACGAAGTTCTCCGAGAAGGCGTACAGGAAGGAGAAGGTGATATCCTTATGGTTGAACTGGCGGAAGTAGGGATCGAGCTTCATGTAGTGGGTGATGTCGTTCATCCACCCCATGTTCCACTTGAGGTTGAAGCCCAGTCCGCCCTCCAGACCGCCCTTACCTACAGGCTTGGAGACGTTGGGCCAAGCGGTGGATTCCTCGGCGATCATCAGGCAGCCGGGGTGCAGGGCAAACATATGTTGGTTGAGCTTCTGGAGGAAGTCTACCGCTTCCAGATTCTCGTGCCCGCCGTTGACGTTGGGCACCCACTCGCCGCCCTGACGGCTGTAGTCCAGATACAGCATGGAGGCGACCGCATCCACCCGCAGGCCGTCGATGTGGTATTCCTGCATCCAGAAGTTGGCCGAGGAGAAGAGGAAGGAGCGAACCTCATGGCGGGCGTAGTCAAAGACCATCGTGCCCCAGTCCTTGTGTTCCCCTTTGCGGGAGTCGGCGTATTCATAAGTAGGAGAGCCGTCAAACTGGTAAAGACCAAAGGCGTCCTTGGGGAAGTGGGCGGGAACCCAGTCCAGAATGACGCCCACGCCGGCCTGATGGAGCTTGTCGATTAAGTACATGAGGTCGTGGGGCGTGCCGTAACGGCTGGTGGCGGCAAAATAGCCGGTACACTGATAGCCCCAAGAGGCGTCCAGCGGGTATTCGGTGATGGGCATCAGCTCCACATGGGTGAAGCCCATCTCTTTCACATAGCCGGGGAGCTGCTCGGCCATATCGCGGTAGGAGAGGAACTCGCCCTCCAGCGTGCGCCGCCAAGAGCCGAGATGCACCTCATAGATGTTGGCGGGGTTGTCATAGATGGGGGTGTTGGCCCGGCGCTTGAGCCAAGCGGCGTCGCCCCACTGATAGCCGGACAGGTCATAGAGCTTGGAGGCCGTGCCGGGGCGGGTCTCGGCATGGAATGCGTAGGGGTCGGCCTTCAGCCGCACCTGCCCGTCCTGCCCGGTGACGGCGTACTTATAAATGTCGAACTGCTTCAGGCCGTCCACATGGACTTCCCAAATGCCGTCGCCCAGAGGGAACATAGTGGTGGCCTTATTGTCCCACGAGTTGAAGTCGCCAACCAGAGACACCGCCTTGGCGGCGGGGGCCCAGACGCGGAACGTCCAGCCCTTCTTTTCGGGATGCGAGCCCAGATAAGAATAGGCATCTACAGCATCGCCGGCGGTAAATTCAGGGAATCTGTGTTTCTTCGTATTCATTCCGCGCCTCCTGACCGGCAAAGTTTGGTCACTTTGCCTGCTTTATAGTCTATTTTTCGTGAAATGGGTCAAAATCTACAGAGAGAGCTGGAGATAATCCGCCCATCTTTGGTGATATTATACAGCACGCAGGGGAACTCGTCAAGGGTCAAGCCGTCTTTTTATTTTTTCTCCCCACTTTTGGCATCAATCATGGCGTGAAGGCAGTCCAACGCGTCGGAAAGCCCGCCGATGGCGTCGATGAGGCCCAGATCCACTGCCTCCTGCCCATAGATGACGCTGCCCACGTCAGCGGCCAGCTCCCCGGTGCGGAGCATGAGACGGGTGAAGTCCTCCCGGGCGATGTGGGAGTTGGCCACCACAAATTCGATGATGCGCTCTTGGATGCGCTCGAAGTAGTTGAAGGTCTGGGGCACGGCGATGACCAGCCCGTTGAGGCGCACGGGGTGGATGGTCATGGCCGCCGATGGGACGATGAAGGACTTTTTGGCCGACGCCGCCAGCGGCACGCCGATGGAGTGCCCGCCCCCCAGCACCAGCGAGACGGTGGGTTTTTTCATCCCCGCGATCAGCTCGGCGATGGCAAGGCCCGCCTCGATGTCGCCGCCCACGGTGTTGAGCAGCACCAGCAGACCGTCGATGTCCTCGCTCTCCTCCACCGACGCCAGCAGGGGGAGGACGTGTTCGTATTTGGTGGCCTTGGCGTTGGAGGGCAGCTCCTGATGCCCCTCGATCTGCCCCACGATGGTGAGGGTGTGGATCGAGCCCCGGGCGGTGCGGATGGTGGACGAGCCAAGGTCTACGATGTCCTGACGAAATTCTGCGGAATCACTGTTTTGCCCGCTGTTTTCATTTTGAGGCACGGTGGGGGTAGTCTCGCTCATGGTATAAAAGTCCTCCTGACGCAGTTTTCCTTAGTATGGCAGAAACCGGGGAGGACATACATTTTTAATATATTGGATTCTCCTTGCGCCGAGGGGGAAATAGGATTATAATGAAGTATCTGAACCATTTGCAGGAGGTGGATGTATGCCCATTCGCATCCCGGATTCCCTCCCCGCCCGCGAGGTGCTGGAGGAGGAAAACATCTTCACCATGACCGAGTTCCGGGCGTTCCATCAGGATATCCGCCCGCTGAAGGTGCTGATCCTTAATCTGATGCCCACCAAGATCGTCACCGAGACCCAGCTTTTGCGCAAGCTCTCCAACACCCCCCTACAAATTCAGGTGGAGCTTTTGCAGACCGCCAGCTATGTGGGCCACTACACCGACGTGTCCCATCTGCAATCCTTCTACACCACCTTTGAGCGCATCCGCGACAACAAGTACGACGGCATGATCATCACCGGCGCGCCGGTGGAGAACATGGAGTTTGAGGAGGTGGACTACTGGCCGGAGCTGTGCGCCATCATGGAGTGGAGCAAGACCCACGTCCACTCCACCTTCCACGTCTGCTGGGGCGCGCAGGCGGCGTTTTATTACCACTATGGTATTCCCAAGCACGCCATGGACAAAAAGCTGTTCGGCGTGTTCCCCCACCGGGCGCTCAAGCCCAACTCCCCGCTGTTCCGGGGGTTTGACGATGTGTTTTACGTCCCCCATTCCCGCCACACGGAAAACCGCGCCGAGGATATTTTAGAGATCCCTGCGCTGGAGCTGCTGGCGGTGTCGGAGGAGGCGGGGGTGTTCGCGGTGAAAAGCCGGGACAACCGCCAGTTCTTCATCACCGGCCACCCGGAGTATGACCCGGACACGCTGGCGCGGGAGTATCGCCGGGATGTGGACAAGGGCCTTCCCATCGACGTGCCCCGGCACTATTTCCCCGATGACGACCCCACGAAAGAGCCCATCGTGCAGTGGCGGTCGGCGGCCCAGCTTTTGTATACCAACTGGCTCAACTACTACGTGTACCAGACCACGCCCTACGACGTTCGTAATATATAAAGGAGGAAGGACAAATGAAACGGACGACAAAGAGACTGCTGGCCCTGCTGCTGTGCGCGGCGCTGACGGCGGGACTGCTCCCCGTCATGGCCGCCGGGCTGGTCTACTTCCCGGAGTTTGCCGAGAATGTGGGGGTGGGCATGAAGGCGGACAAGGCATGGCCCGCCATCGGCAGCTCCGCCGTGCCCAGCCAGACCTATTTCCAGTCTGGCGACGACTGGGACAACTGCCTGTTTCTGGCGGAGGACTACATCGACCTGCTGGAGGACACGGGGGACTTTGAGGTGGTCTCCCCCATGAAGGTGGTGTACGGCAAGGAGGGCGGCGAGGAGGTGCAGTATAGCTGCGCCCTGCGCTACACCGGCAGCGCCCCCATGAAGGGCACGCTGAAGGCTCTGCGCTCGGACAAGACTTGGCCCGACTATGGGGAATATCACATCGCCGTGCGGGCCGAGCGGGACGCTTCCCGGCCCAACCCTGCCCGGCGCAATTCCGTCACGGTGCGGTGGGACTCCGCCCTGCGCCCCGAGGGCATTGACCACTATGCCGACCCCGACGTGGGAGACGACCGGCCCGACAACACCGACAAGGAAGAGAACGGCGGGAACACGGTGGGGAACAGCGACAACACCTTCCAGGACATGGCCTCGGCCACAGGGTACTACCTGACCGGCTCCGAAGGGGGCGGCTATTACGAGGACAAGCACAAAACCCCCTTGTCCTATGACGAGCTGTTTCAGGCCGCGGAGGAGTATGTGAACCTGCTGGTGGGGGAGGACAACTTCTATCTGAAAACCCGGCGGAGGAACGGCCAGCTCGTTGACCGGGAGGACACCTCTTGGTCGGGGGGCAAATGCTCCACGTGGTACATCGGCTACGCCGGCACGGCGGCCATGGAGGAAGATCTGGCGGCGGGGGGCGCCATTGACTGGAACAACTACGGCCCGTTTCATTTGAAGGTTCAGGTGTGGGACAGCGGCAAAAGCTGCTATATCACCGTGGCGTGGGACAACGGCCTCCAGCCGGTGGAGTCCAACCGCCGCACCCCCACGGGGGCAAAGCTGGGCAGCGCGGAGCGTCCGCCGGAGAAGGTGACGGCGGTGCTGGGTATCGGTTATAATAAGATGTGCGTCAACAACGATGTGGTTCAGGTGGACGATCAGAACGCCAACGTGTACCCCATCGCGGAGAACAACCGCACCTTAGTGCCGGTGAGTCGCATCGTGGACGCCTTCGGCGGCACAAGCACATGGGACTCCAAGACCAACAACACCACCTATACATTAGGC
>CARXAY010000022.1 GCA_949093475.1 uncultured Oscillospiraceae bacterium | reverse complement strand
CGGGTGTTGGTCACCGTGGCGGCGGGGAATCCCTTTCAGGAGGCCAACGGCAAGAGCCTGAAAACCGCAGCGGTGTGCTGTTTCCTCATCTCCGCCGCCGCGCTGGTGCGGGTGGTTTGGCGCATCTGGTATTACCGGTCTCTAATTTCCCTTTGCTCCTACAACGCCCTGTTCGTGCCCCTGTTTTTCATGGGCGGTCTGCTGTGCATGGTCATGTCCGCGCTGTTCCGTCAGGCTTTTGAGCTGAAGTCGGAAAACGACCTGACCATATAGGAGGCCGCTATGGGAATTTGTGTGAATTTGGACGTGATGATGGCCAAGCGGAAGGTGAGCGCGGGGGAGCTGGCGGCCAAGATCGGCCTGACCCCGGCGAACCTGTCCATTTTGAAGAACAACCACGCAAAGGCCATCCGTTTTTCCACGCTGGAGGCCATCTGCAAGGCGCTGGACTGCCAGCCGGGTGACATTTTGGAGTACCGGGAGGAGGAGAGGTAAATGGAAAAGCTCGAGATCCTGATGCCCGGGCCGGAGGACGCGCCCAAACCGCCTACGCCCCGCGCCCCAGTGGAGGTCAAGCGCAAGCCCTTGACCGTGGACAGGCGCGACCGGCAGGTTTGGCTGCTGGGATGGCTGTGGTGCGCGCTGATGTGGGATGTGCTGAGCTTTCCCATGGACGCGGTGCGTTACGATATCCCGCTGGGACTGGGTGTCACTGTGCTGGCGGCGGCGTTTTACGCGCTGGTGTGGGGCTACCTCGGCGCACCTCAAACGGCAAGCGGGCGGTGGCTGCTGGCAGGCAATCTGCTGCTCGCCCTCACCTTTGCCCTTACCTCCCGCAGCGAATGGTTTCGGATGTGGAATGGGTTCTTTTTGATCCTTCTCACTCCCATTCAGCTCTACGAATGGATTGAGGGGGAGAAGCACCCTTGGTTTGACCCCCGAATGGTCGCCCAGCGGTGGGCAGGCGGGTTTCAGGCCCTGTTTTTGGATACGGGGATCAATCTTGATCTGGCCCGGTCGCTGAAACACCGCAAACGCAAGAAAATCCTGTGGGTGCTGGCGGGCCTTCTGCTGGCGGCTTGCTTGGCGGTGGTGGTCGTCCCTCTGCTGGCGTCGGCGGACGCTTTGTTTGACCAGATATTGGCCCGGTGGACGACCCAATGGCTGACATGGCTGCTGAGAACGGCGGGCCGTTGGCTGTGCTGGCTGGTGCTGGGCGCGGTGGCGATCCCCTTTTTGATGAGCTGGCTCTATTCGCTGCGCCATCCGGAGACCGCACCTCTTCCGAAAATCGCGGGCAAGAGCCTGACCGCTGAGCCAGTCCTTTGGATCACGGTGCTGACGGTGTTGGATGGGCTTTATTTGCTCTTTCTGGCGGTGCAGTCCATGGCCCTGTTTGGAGGGCCGGAATATCTGGCCCGGGCGGGCATCAGCTACGCCGACTATGCCCGCAGCGGCTTCTTCCAGCTGGTGGGGGTGGTGTTTTTGAACCTTTCCGTCCTTCTGCTGGCGGTGCAGCTCTCCCGCCGGGAGGGGAAGGGCTGGCGGGCCGTCCAGTGCGGCGGAACGCTGCTGATCTTGGAGAGCTTCGTGCTGCTGGGCTCCGCCGCATGGCGTATGACCCTCTACGTCACCACCTTCGGGCTCACCTTTAAGCGGGTGCTTACCTACTGGGGGATGCTGGTGGCGGCCGTTTTTCTGGTGTCCGCGTTGTGCAAGGTGTGGCGGTCCAAGTTCCGCTTCTTCCGGGTGCTGTTCGGCGGGAGCTTCGCTTTGTGGCTGGCCCTGAACGCCATCAACCCCGCCTACCTCTCCGCTTGGTACAATGTGAGCGTCTCATACCACTGCTGGCAGAAAAGCATTGAGACACGGGTCACCGTAGACGCGGAGTATCTCACCGACCTCTCCTACGATGTGCTGGGAGAGCTGGAGGGATATTTTTCCGAAATCGGTGTTCCGGCAGACGAGTTTATTGCGTTGAAACGGGCGCAGGCGGCGGAGGATTGCCGGGACTGGCGCAGCTGGAACCTGTCCGCCTTTTTGGCCTCGCGCCCCTAAGCCGCCGCCGCCGCAAGAAAGGAAAGCAGCCCTGCCGACATCTTGGCAGGGCTGCTTTTTTGCGCGGGAGAACGTCCCTTTGTGTTGAAATGTGGCGCAGCTTGCTTTATAATGGGGTATCATATAGAGAGAAAGGACGGGTGCGTTGACGTGGACAGCAGAATGGAAGCGCAGGAGCGCATCCGCCGACGCAGATACCGGCGCAGAAGAAGGAAACGCCGGCGGATGCTTTTTTGGATCATTGCAGCCTGCTTGGCGGTTTTCCTTGTTGGAATGATGATTTGGCGGGGGCAAAAAAACGCCTCGCCGTCCTCCGCCGCCGAGACCGACCCGCCCGTCTCCAGCGAACCGTCGCCGACCGGCCCGTCAACCGGCGCGCCCGCGCCGTCTCCGGCGTGGAGACCCATCACGACAGACGGCTGGAAGCTGACGCTGGTCAATTTCCAAAATCCCGTGCCGGAGGATCACGCCATCCAAACGGTGACCTTGACCAACGGCCTTCGGGTGGATGAGCGGTGCTACGACGATCTTCAGGCCATGATGGATGCCTGCCGGGAGGAGGGGCTGAACCCGGTGATCTGTTCCGGGTATCGCACCCATGAGGAGCAGGAGGAGCTGTTTCAGAATAAAGTTGACCGCCTGATAGAGCAGGGGTATTCGGAAACGGACGCGACGAGAGAGGCGGGGAAGGTGGTGGCCGTCCCCGGCACAAGCGAGCATGAGCTTGGTCTGGCGGTGGATATCGCAGATATGAACCACCAGCTTTTGGATGAATCCCAAGAGGATACCGAGGTTCAGAAATGGCTTTTGGAGCATTGCTGGGAATACGGCTTCATCCTCCGCTATCCCACCGGGAAAAGCGACATCACCGGCATCATCTATGAGCCGTGGCACTACCGCTATGTGGGCCGGGAGGACGCAGAGCAGATCCGTGCGCTGGACGTTTGTCTGGAGGAATACCTCGCGGAGAACTGACCTGCGCCGTTATGCCTCCTGCGTCAGAGAATCCGGGCCGAAGCCGTAGGGGAGGAGCTTTTTGAGGGGCAGGGTAACGAAGTCACCGTCCGCCCGGGCCACCAGAACCGTGAGATCGGGGCAGAACTCAAAGAGCATTTGCCGGCAAGACCCGCAGGGCCAGCAGTAATCGGCGCTGTTGCCCGCGATGGCGATAGCGTCCCAGTCGGCAAGGTGTCCCTCGCTGACGGCCTTGCAGAGCGCGGTGCGCTCGGCGCAGATGGTAGAGCCGTAGGCGGCGTTTTCAATGTTGCAGCCGGTGAATACCGAGCCGTCCTTGCACCGCAGCGCTGCGCCCACGGGAAACTGGGAGTAAGGGACGTAGGCGCGCTCCAGCATGGAAAAGGCGGCTTGAACCAGTTCTTGGTTTGTCATATCAAAACCTCCCGTTGAAAAAAGGCAACCGCCTGCGCGGTTGCCTTTTTGGTATGAATCAGTCGGTCACGTAGGGCAGCAGGGCGATCTGACGGGCGCGCTTGATGGCGGTGGTCAGCTGGCGCTGATGCATGGCGCAGGTGCCGGTGGTGCGGCGGGGCAGAATCTTGGCGCGCTCGGAGACGAACTTCTTGAGCTTGGCCGCGTCCTTATAGTCGATGTGTTCCACCTTGTCCACGCAGAAGGTGCATACCTTGCGGCGCTTCCGTCCGCGGGGGCGCTGTTCACGTTCCATAGGCATAGGAAAAACTCCTTTCAGTTGTTATGTTAGAAGGGCAGCTCGCCGTCGTCGTCGTCCAGCTCGGTGAACTGGTCGCCGGCAGGGACGGGAGCATCGTAGGGCGAGGGCTGGGAAGAGGAGGAACTGGCGGGGGAATACCCGCCGCCGTCGCCGTCACGCTTGGAGTCGCCGAAATAGATGTTTTCGGCGACCACCTCGGTGGCGGAGCGCTTGTTTCCGTCCCGGTCGGTGTAGGGACGGATCTGAAGCCGACCCTCCACCACGGCCATGCGGCCCTTGGTGAAGTACCGGGCCACAAATTCTGCGGTGGCGCGCCAAGCGACGATGGTGACGAAGTCCGCTTCCTTCTCGCCGGTCTGCTTGTTTTTGAAATCCCGGTCTACGGCGATGCGGAAGGTCGTGACCGGCACGCCGCTGGGGGTCTGCTTGGCCTCGGGATCGGCGACCAAACGGCCCATGAGGAAGATCTTGTTGAGCATGGGTATCCTCCTTACTCCTCCACGTCGACGATGATCGACCGCATCACGCCGTCGGTGATCCGCAGAACACGGTCAAGCTCGGCGGGCAGGTCGGGGGTGGAAGCAAACGTCATGAGAACGTAGTAGCCCTCATTCAGGTCGTTGATGGGATAAGCCAGATGACGCTTCCCCCACTCGTTGACCTCGTTCAAAGTGCCCTTGCTCTCGATCAGGGTCTTGAACTTCTCCACCAGCTTGGCGGTGGCTTCCTCGTTCAGGTTGGGATCGAGGATGAACACCACCTCATAGTTTCCGCTCAATTTTGCCATTTTGTGCACCTCCTTATGGTCTAATGGCCTCCGGACTTCGCCGGAAGCAAGGAATAGGGCTTGCCTTGACACAGGCAAGCCCTATTATTATACCGAATTTTTGCCAGTTGTCAAGCGTTTATCAGATTTTTATTCTTTTCATAGATGATACGAAGGCCATCCAGCATCAGATTGTCGTCCACGGAGATGGCGCGGCGGCACTGGGGAATGATGACCCCGGCCAAACCGCCGGTGGCGACCACTGACGCCATGGGCTTGCCAAGCTCCGCCTCCACCCGGTCGATGAGGCCGTCCACCAAGGCGGCGTGGCCGTAGATCGCCCCCGACTGCATGGCGGTGATGGTGTTTGAACCGATGATTTTTTGGGGGATGTCCAGATCGATGCGGGGGAGCTGGCTGGTGCGGTTGGAGAGAGCGTCCACGCTGAGCCGCGGCCCGGCCATGATCGCCCCGCCCAAAAACCGTCCGTCACCGTCGATGACCGACATGGTGTTGGCCGTGCCCAGATCGAAGATGATGAGGGGCTTTTTATACTTGGCCGTAGCCGCCACCGCGCCCACCACCAAGTCCGCGCCCAACTGGCCGGGATCGTCGATCTTGATGTTGACCCCGGTCTTGATGCCCGCGCCGACCACAATGGGCGCTTTATGGATCACCAATTCTACAGCGGCGCGTAAGACCTCGGTCAGCTCGCTGACCACGCTGGCGATGATCGCCCCGTCCAGCGCATGGCGGTCGATGGAATGAAGGTCAAAGAGATTGCGGAAAATGAGGGCGTACTCGTCGGTGGTCTTGCCCCGGTCGGTGGATACCCGGGCAGTGAAGCGGAGAGAGCCGTCCTCCTCCAAACAGCCCAGAACGATGTTGGTGTTGCCCGCGTCGATGGCGAGGATCATGGGAAAGCCCTCCTTGTTGGATTATTTCTGCCGGGCCTCAATAATGCGGACAATAATGGGGGCAAGCACCAGATTGACGGCTACCTCCAAAAGATAGTTGATGCCGGCCAGACCGAGAATAGCATAGAACACCGGGTTGGCGGCATGGCCCGTCTGGGCGGCCCAGCCGTCTGTCCAGACCATCAGGGTATCCTTAAAGAAGAGGAACATCCCCGCCACAAAAATGGCGGTGTTGGTGGTGGGGGCGCAGATCCCGGCCACGATGGCTGCGGCGGTTTTGTTTTTACCGCTCAGCGCGCGGTAGACCAAAGCGGCTACCGCTCCCGCGGCGATGCCCTTGACCAGACAGACAACGGCGCAGAGAAGGGGATCAGTGTTCCAGAGCATCGCGCCGCCGGCGTCAAGACCGATGATGCAGAAAAGCAGCACCACAACGCCCATGACTCCGCCTAAATAGGCGCCCGCGCTGACCCCGTAGATCGCCGCGCCCACCACAATGGGCACCAAGGTCAGGGTGATGGAGACGGGAAGGGGGGTGAAACGGGAGAGAAGGGCGGCCACCAGCTGCAAAACGAGGATCAAAGCGGTGAAGATGGCCAAGGTAGTGAGTCTGCGGGTGTCTGTGCGTTTCATATTCAATTACCTCCTGCTGCTGTCCACGGTGGGTACAGCGCAAATGTACTCTCTGACGAGAGCCGCCCATATTATAAGCGCAGTTGGAAGGAAATGCAAGTCCCTTTTCCCGTCGGTTTCCGATGAGTTCCGTCAGGGCACGCTCTTGTCAAACAGCGTGGAACGCGATATAATACAATAGTTATGGTTTTGCTTGGAAAAGAGGGAAGACGATGTCAGACATTTTAACACCGTATTGCGAGACGTTAAAGGGAAAGACCGTGGCCGTTCTGGGCGCGGGGGTGAGCAACAAGCCCCTAATCGACCTTCTGCTGGCCCATGGCGTCCCTGTGACCGTGCGCGACCGGAGCGGGGCGGACAAATTCCCCCCGGAGCTTCTGGCCGCGTGGACGGCGGGAGGCGCTGCGTTGCGGCTGGGGGAGGACTATCTGGAGGAGCTGACCGAGGAGGTCATTTTTCGCTCCCCCGGCATCATGCCCCACACCCCTCAGCTGGCCCGGGCGGTGCGAAACGGCAGTGAGCTGACCTCGGAGATGGAGGCGTTCATGGCCCTGTGCCCCTGCCCGATCACCGCTGTGACGGGAAGCGACGGCAAGACCACCACCACCACCATCATTGCCGGGCTTTTGAAGGCGGCGGGCCACAGGACATGGCTGGGGGGCAACATCGGAACACCATTGCTGGACAGGGTGGAGGAGATGACCCCCCAAGACCGGGTGGTGCTGGAGCTTTCCTCCTTCCAGCTCATGACCATGCCCCGGAGCGCCCAGACTGCGGTGGTCACCAATGTCGCCCCAAACCATTTGGATAAGCACACCGACATGGACGAGTATGTGGCGGCGAAGGCGAACGTCTTTGGCCATCAGACCGCCGGGGGCAGGGTGATCCTCAACTATGACAACGCCATCACCCGCGCTTTTGCCCCCAAAGCCGTGGGTGAGGTGGTGTTCTTCAGCCGCCGGGAGGTTTTGCCGGACGGGGTGTGCGTCAAGGACGGGGCGATCTGGCGAAAAGGCGTAAAGGTGCTTGACTTGTCGGAAATTACCATCCCCGGCGCGCACAATGTGGAGAACTTCATGGCGGCCATCGCCGCGGTGGAGGGGTTGGTGGACGACGAGACCATCCGCCGTTTTGCCAAGGAATTCGGTGGGGTGGAACACCGCATCGAGCTGGTGCGGGAGCTTGGAAAAGTCCGCTATTACAATGATTCCATTGCTTCCAGCCCCTCGCGCACCATTGCGGGGCTTCGCTCCTTTGACCAGAAGGTCATCCTCATCGCCGGGGGCTATGACAAACACATTCCCTTCGATGTACTCGGCCCGGAGGTGGTCAGCCATGTGAAGCGGTTATACTTGACAGGGGATACCGTCCAAAAGATCCGCGCAGCGGTGGAACAGGCGGCGGGTTTTGACCCGGCCGCCTTGCCCATCGTGGAAACGGGAGACTTGAAGGAGGCGGTGGAGGCGGCCTATCAGGCGGCGAAGCCGGGAGACGTGGTGCTGATGTCCCCGGCCTGCGCCTCTTTCGACCGGTACAAGAACTTTATGGAGCGGGGCGAGGCGTTCAAGGCCATGGTCGCCGCCCTTCCGGAAAGGTGAAACAGAAATGGAGCTACGAACGACACTGACAGCACTGGTGGGGGAGAAAAGCCCGTCCGGGTTTGAACGTCCGGCGGCAAAGACCGCCCAGACCCTCCTTGCCCCCTATGTGGACGAGACCTATTTTGACCGGCTGGGCAGTCTGGTGGGGGTGAAGCGGTGTGGAAAGCCCAACGCCCCAAAGGTTTTGCTGGACGCCCATCTGGATGAGATCGGCCTGATGGTCACGGGGATCGAGGAGGGTTTCCTCCGTTTCACCGAGATCGGCGGGGTAGACCCCCGAATGCTCCCAGACCGGGAGGTGACGGTGCTGTGCGATGAGCCGCTCTTGGGGGTGATCGCCTGCCTGCCTCCCCATGTGCAGACCGCCAAAGATCATGACAAGGCCGTGGCCATGGAGGATCTCTATATCGACGTGGGCCTCTCCCAAGAGGAGGCGGAGCGGCGCATCCCCATCGGAACGCCCGTCACCTACCGCTGCGGGTGCTTCTCCTTGGGGGAAAACCGGGTCTGCGGCAAGAGCATGGACGACCGGGCGTGCTTTACGGCCCTTTTGCGCTGCGCCGAGCTGCTCAAGGGCGAGACCTTGGACTGCGACCTTTATCTTCTGGGCAGCACCCGGGAGGAGGTCAACGGCGCGGGGGCGGCCTGCGCTGCCTTTGCCATTGCCCCCGACGCCTGTGTGGCGGTGGACGTGACCCACGGGGACAGTCCCGACGCGCCCAAGGAAAAGACCTTCCCGCTGGGGGGCGGGCCGGTGATCGGGATCGGCCCGAACTGTACCCGCTCCTTGGTGCGCCGTCTGCAAAGGGCCGCCGAGGCGCTGGACATGACGCTCCAGCCGGAGGTGATGACCGGGCACACGGGAACCAACGCGTGGGGCGTGCAGATCGCCCGGGAGGGGATCGCCACGGCGGTGGTCTCCGTGCCCCTTCGGTATATGCACACGCCGGTGGAGGTGCTGGAGCTGGAGGATCTGGAAAAGACCGCCCGGCTGCTGGCGGAATTTGTGCGAGGCTTCGGAAGGGGGGAAGAGGGATGCTGAACCTCTTAAAGGAACTGTGCCTGCTGGACGGTGTGTCCGGCAATGAGGACGCGGTGCGGGACTATATCGCGGAGCGGGCCAAGCCATATGCCACAACTATGCGGGTGGACGCCATCGGCAACCTGATCGTGTTCAAAAAAGGCGCGGTCTCCGCCCCTAACGCCCTGATGCTGGCTGCCCACACCGACGAGGTGGGGGTGATGGTCACCCACATCACCGAGCAGGGCTACCTGAAATTTGACTTCGTGGGCGGCATTGACCGCCGGGTGGTCATCGGCAAGCCGGTGACGGTGGGGGAAAAGAAAATTCCCGGCGTGATTGGGCTAAAGGCCATCCACATGACCACCAAGGCCGAGCGGGAGAAGTCCCCCAAGGTGGACGAGCTGTATATCGACATCGGCGCGAAGGACAAGGCGGAGGCGGAGAAGGTTGTGTCCGTCGGCGACTACGGCGCGTTCGTCTCCGACGCGGTGGAATTTGGCGCGGGTATGCTCAAGGCCAAGGCCATTGACGACCGTCTGGGCTGCGCGGTGATGCTCAAGCTGCTGGAGGAAGAACTGCCCATGGACGTGACCTTCGCCTTCACCGCCCAAGAGGAGGTAGGGACGCGGGGAGCGTTCGGTGCGGCCTTTTCCGTGCGGCCGGAGGTGGCGCTGGTCTTGGAGACCACCACGGCGGCGGATATCCCGTCGGTGGACAAGGCAAAGCAGGTGTGCTTTGCGGGCAAAGGCCCGGTGATCCTGCAGATCGACAGCTCCACCATTTATGACCGGGCGCTGTTTGAGGAGCTGCGGAGCGTGGCGGAGACAAACGCCATTCCATGGCAGACCAAGGAGCTGATCGCCGGGGGCAACGATGCCAAGGCCATCCAGCGCACCCGGGAGGGCGTGCGGGTGTGCGCCGTGTCCGCTGCGGCGCGGTATCTCCACGCCCCCAGCACGGTGGTGAGCGTTGCAGACTGCGAAAATATCCTGCGGCTGGCCCGACACTTTATCCACAGCCGCGCAAAGGCTGTTGAAGGAGGAAATTGAAATGGAACTGGTGAAAACACTGGAGACGCTGTGCGCCGCCTTTGGCCCTTCGGGGCAGGAAAACGAAATCGCCAAGGTCATTGAGGAGCTGGCCAAGCCCTATGTTGACGAGATCACCCGCGATACCATGGGCAACCTCACCGCCCATAAAAAGGGCAGCGGCCCGAAGGTGATGTTTGCCGCCCATATGGATTCCCTCGGCCTGATGGCCACCCACATCACCGACGAAGGCTTTGTGCGTGTGGGCCGGCTGGGCGGGGTCTCTCCCCGGGATGTGCTTGGGACGCCGGTGCGCTTTCAAAACGGCGTGCGGGGCACAATCTATGAAAACGACGAGCTGGGGGACGCCAAGCGGGAGATGGGCCATCTCTTTGTGGACATCGGCGCGAAAAACGCTGAGGAGGCCCGCGAGCGGGTTCAGGTGGGGGACGTGGCGGTGTACGCCACCCCGACCTATGAGAGCGGCCGCGCCGTCATCAGCCCCTATCTGGACAACCGGGTGAGCTGCCTTGCACTGCTTCAGGCCATGGAGCTTCTCAAGGAAACGGACAACGACCTCTATTTCGTGTTCACCACGCAGGAGGAGGTGGGCCTGCGGGGCGCACAGACGGTGGCCTACGCCATCGACCCGGATTACGCCGTGGTGGCCGACGTGACGGTGGCCGAAGACCTGCCGGGGAGCAAGCACACCTGCTCGTCCAAGTGTGGCGGCGGCGCGGCCATCAAGGTGATGGACGGCGACGTGATCTGCCACCCAGAAATGGTGGCGATGCTGAAGGAATTGGCACAGGAACGGAACATTCCTTACCAAATGGACGTGATCACCGACGGTGGGACGGACGGCGGGGTCATTCACAAAAGCCGCGCCGGGGTATTCACCGGGGGCGTTTCCGTGCCCTGCCGAAACATCCATTGTCCCCAAGAGGTGGCGTGGCTGGAGGACGTGGAGGCCACAGCGAAGCTGCTGGCGGCGTTTGCAGAGAAAAAGCTGCCCAGAGCAGAGGAATTGAGAGGATAAGGATATGATCTCCATTTCAGATAAGCTGCTGACCATGGGTCGGGAGGCGGAGGAGGAGCTGGCAGAGCAATTCCGCCGGGTGGACGCCATTGCAATGAAGAACACCCAAAAGGTTCTTTCTGCGTTTCAGAAGCACCGCGTTGCGGAAGGGGACTTTGTGGGCACCACAGGCTACGGCTACGACGACGAGGGCCGGGACAAGTTGGAGCGCATCTATGCCGAAATTTTCGGCACACAGGACGCGCTGGTGCGCCTGCAGTTTGTCAACGGCACCCACGCCATCGCCTCCGCCCTCTTTGGCTGCCTCCGTCCCGGGGACACCTTGGTTTCCGGGGTGGGCGCACCCTATGATACCATGCTGGGGGTCATCGGCGTGGTGGACAAAGGGCCGGGCTCACTGCGGGAATATGGCGTGAACTACTGTGAAGTGCCTCTCCTTGACAATGCACCGGACAAAAAAGGCATTGCAGAAGCAGTAAAGCAAAAGGGGGTAAAGGCAGTCCTCTTGCAGCGTTCCCGCGGCTATGCCACCCGCGCCTCCCTCTCTGTGGCGGAGATCGGGGAGCTGTGCGAGGTGATCCGGGCGGCAGATCCGGAGGTCTACATTTTAGTGGATAACTGCTACGGAGAGTTTGTGGAGGAGCTTGAGCCGACCCAAGTGGGGGCGGATCTGGTGGTAGGGTCGCTCATCAAAAATCCCGGCGGCGGATTGGCACCCACGGGGGGCTATCTGGCCGGGCGGCGGGAGCTGATCGAGGGGGCGGCGGCTCGCCTCACCGCGCCGGGCATCGGCAAGGAGTGCGGT
>CARXAY010000021.1 GCA_949093475.1 uncultured Oscillospiraceae bacterium | reverse complement strand
CCCATATCATGAGCGGTGTGCAGCTTTTCGATCTCGCAGTCCATCAGCTCCGCGCCCTCCGCCGAGAGAAACGCCGCCGCCTTCCCTGTCTGCCACGCCGCGTCCAACTCACCAGCGGTCGTGCAAAAGGCGATGCGGCCGCTGTTGGCGTCCAGTTCCCGGCGAAACAGAGCCACTTCTTCACAAAACACGTCCCAAAGCGCGCGGCCCGGCATATCCTCCGGCTCTCCAAAACAGGCAAAGAACTGCGCCGCCCCGGTAAAGTCTTTGACCTTGTCCAGATTCCAATGCCCTGTGCTGTCCGCAAAATGCTCCCCGGCGAGGTAACAGTGGAGAATGGTATCGCAGTGACCGTCAAAAAAGTGCATAGCGACCCTCCTCAAAAGGCATTTTCAATGTAATTGATACGAGGATCTACGGTGTCAGCTCCTTCTGGCGCATAAACCTCCGCCACGTCGAAGCGGGGTTGGAGCTTGGTGGGATACCGCGCCAAATAAAGCTCCGCTGTGGCGCGGATGCGGCTTTGCTTGCGAAGGGTGACCGCTTCCCCTGCTGTGCCGTACGCCGCGCTTTTACGCAGCTTGACCTCCGTAAAACTCAAAAACTTGCCATCACTTGCAATGATGTCGATCTCGCCAAGGCGACAGCGGTAACCGGAAGCTAAAATACGCCAGCCCTTCCGCCTCAGGTCGTTGGCCACAAGGGCTTCTCCCCACTTGCCTAACAGGCGGTTTTTCGCCCCCTGCTCCTGCTTTTTTACGTCCATTTGTAGCTCCTCCGATGCTCCGGGCACGGGCCATATCGGGCGATGGCCTCCCTATGTGCCTTCGTCGGGTAGCCCTTGTGCTTGGCAAACCCATATTGCGGATATTGTTTGTCCAGCTCCACCATCACCCGGTCTCGGCTCACCTTCGCTAAGACCGAGGCGGCGGCAATGGACGCCGACAAGCTATCTCCCTTTACAATACATTGATGGGCCAACGTGATCGCCGCACCCTTCCCGTGGTCACGATTGCCGTCGATCAGGGCAAAATCAGCCTTGGGAGACAATCTTGAAATGGCTAACTCCATCGCCTTGATCCGGGCTGTCAGGATATCGGTGGCATCGATCTCCTCCGCCGAAACCTCGGCAATTGACCATGCCAGTGCAGTTTGCTGGATCATAGGGAACAGCGATTCCCGTTTTCTTTCCGTCAACTGCTTGGAGTCGTTGAGCCCGGGAATATCGACCCCAAAGGGCAGGATGACCGCCGCAGCGTATACCGGCCCTGCCAGCGGCCCTGCCCCTGCTTCATCGCAGCCGCAAATCGCGGTGTAGCCTTTCTCTCTGTAAAGGTTTTCTTCTTGCCAGAGATTCATGGTGTTTCCTCCGGCCATTCCAGCGTGATCTGCCCCAGCTTGCCGCCGCGAAATTCGTCCAGAAGAATGTTGGCCATCCGCTGGGTGTCCACTTCCCCGCCGGAGATGAGAAATCCCCGCTTACGGGCTGCCCGTTCCAGCAGCTCCCAGCCCTGCGCGTCTGGGTCGGCGTCTATCTTATAGCGTTCGGCCATGGCCTTGGGGTAATGGCTGTTGAGCAAGTCCAACAGGTGGCACGCCAAAGCCTCAGTGTCCATGATGTCGTCCTTGACCGCGCCGGTAAAAGCCAGATTCAGCCCCACCTGCGGGTCTTCAAACTTGGGCCAAAGGATGCCGGGCGTGTCCAGCAGCTCCAAGGTCGCGTCCACAGTGACCCACTGTTTGCCCCGGGTGACGCCGGGCTTATCTCCGGCCTTGGCCGACTTCCGCTTGGCGACTTGATTGATAAAGGTGGACTTACCCACATTCGGCACTCCCACCACCATCACCCGCACCTTGCGGCCCACCTGTCCCTTTTCCCGCCAGCGGGCGATCTGGGATGCCAGCGCCTGTTGGATAACGGTGGAAAACTCCCGCACGCCCTTCCCGGTCTTGGCGTCGGTCATCAGCACTGCCCAGCCTTGCTGTTTGAAGACCTCCCGCCATTTGCGGCTGGCGTTTTCATCGGCTTGGTCGGCGCGGTTGAGTACGATCAGCCTTGGCTTATCTCCCACGATGGCGTCGATATCCGGATTGCGGGAGGAACGGGGAATACGGGCGTCAATGATCTCCGCCACCATGTCCACATTTTTCAGGTCGGCTTCGATCTGCCGACGGGTTTTTGTCATGTGGCCGGGATACCATTGGATATTCACTTACATAGCCTCCCGCTGGGCGGTCAGCTTCTCCAGCAAGGCCTCCAGTTTCTCCAGACGCTCCCGCTCCGCCTGTACCACGTTGGCGGGGGCTTTGTTGACAAAGTTCTCGTTGGACAGCTTGCCCTTCAGCCCAGCAAGCTCCTTCTGGGTCTTTGCGATCTCCTTGTCCAGCCGGGCCTTTTCCTGCTCCATATCCACCAGCTCCGCCAAGGGCATGAAAATGCGGGCGGCATGGGTGATGATCTCCACAAGCCCCTGCTTCTGTGCCTCATCGCTGGTGGGCGCTTGCTCCATAGAGATGACCTCCACCTCAGAAGCCGAGGCCAAACGGGCAAAGAAGGCTGCGCCCTCTTGGAACGCTTGAGCGTCAGCGGTGGCAATGGTCAGCTTCACCTTGCGGCTGGGAGGCACGTTCATCTCGCCCCTGCGGGTACGGATCGCGCCGATGGCCTCCATGATGACCTCCATGGCCTTTTCGTCGTCGGGATAGTCCATCTCCTTGGACGCCACGGGCCAGCTCTGGAGCATGAGGAAATCCCCCTCATGGGGCAGAGCCTGCCAAATCTCTTCGGTCAGGAACGGCATAAAGGGGTGAAGGAGCTTCAACGTCTCGGTGAGTACATAACAAAGCACCTGCTGGGCTTGAATCTTCGCCCCATCTTCCTCTCCCTGAAGGCGGGCCTTGGTCAGTTCAATATACCAGTCGCAGTAATCGCTCCAAATGAAATCATACACCTTGGCAGAAGCCACACCCAGCTCGTAGGCATCCATATTCTCGGTGACCTCGGCGATCAGGCGGTTGAGCTTGGAGAGAATCCACTTGTCCTCCCGCTCCAGCTTCTGGGGCAGCTCACATTGGTCAATGGTCAGGTTCATCATCACAAAACGGCTGGCGTTCCAAATCTTGTTGGCAAAATTCCGCATGGCCTCGCACCGCTCAGGAAGAAAACGCATATCGTTTCCGGGGGAATTCCCGGTAACCAGATTAAAACGCAGGGCGTCCGCGCCGTACTGCTCCGCTACCACCAACGGATCGACCCCGTTGCCCAGAGACTTGGACATTTTGCGGCCCTTGTCATCCCGCACCAGACCGTGGATGAGTACGGTGTGGAAGGGGGGCTTGCCCGTGTGTTCGCAGGCAGAGAAGATCATCCGCGCCACCCAGAAGAAGATGATGTCATACCCCGTGACCAGCACGTCCGTAGGATAGAAGTACTGGAAATCCTCTGTGTTTTCCGGCCAGCCCAGCGTAGAGAAGGGCCACAATGCAGAGGAGAACCATGTGTCCAGCACGTCCTCTTCCTGACGGATATGCTTTGAGTGGCAGTGGGCACATTCGGTAGGATCGGTCTCGGAGACCGTCATCTCGCCGCAGTCCTCGCACTGCCACGCCGGGATACGGTGACCCCACCAGAGCTGGCGGGAGATACACCAGTCCCGGACATTTTCCATCCAATTGATATAGGTCTTGGAGAAGCGGTCAGGGACAAACTGGGTCTCCCCTTCCTTCACCACCCGCAGTGCCTCCTTGGCCAGCGGTTCCATTTTCACAAACCACTGGGCGGAAATGAGCGGCTCTACATCGTGGTGGCAGCGGGAGCAAGTGCCCACGTTGTGCTGGTGCGGCTCGACCTTCACCAGATATCCGCCGGCCTCCAGATCGGCGATGATGAGCTTGCGGGCCTCGTAACGGTCAAGGCCGGAATACTTGCCATAGCCTTCCACCACCTTGCCGTTGTCGTCCAGAACGCGGATGGTCTCCAAATTGTGCCGCAGCCCCACCTCAAAGTCATTGGGGTCGTGGGCAGGGGTCATCTTCACGCAGCCCGTACCGAATTCCAAATCCACATACTCGTCGGCCACAATGGGCATTTCCCGGCCCACCAGCGGCAGCAGACACTTTTTGCCCACAATGTCCTTGTAACGCGCGTCGTCGGGGTGAACGGCCACGCCAGTGTCGCCCAGCATGGTCTCAGGCCGGGTGGTGGCCACGATGACCCACTTATCTTTCTCCCCGATAATGGGGTAGCGGATGTGCCAGAGGTTGCCCGGCTTGTCCTGATACTCCACCTCCACGTCAGAAAGGGCGGTAACGCAGTGGGGACACCAGTTGATGATGCGGCTGCCCTTGTAAATAAGGCCCTTTTCATAAAGGCTCACGAACACATGGCGCACCGCCTTGGAAAGTCCCTCGTCCAGCGTGAAGCGGGAGCGATCCCAGTCGCAGGACACGCCCAGCTTCTTTTGCTGCTCCACGATGCGGTTGCCGTACTGCTCCTTCCATGCCCAGACCCGCTCCAAGAACTTCTCCCGGCCCAAATCGTAGCGGGAAAGGCCCTCGGTCTCCCGGAGATGCTCCTCCACCTTGGCTTGGGTGGCGATGCCCGCGTGATCCGCGCCGGGCACCCACAGCGCGGCGTACCCCTGCATCCGCTTAAAGCGGATAAGGATGTCCTGAAGGGTGCAGTCCATGGCGTGGCCCATATGGAGCTGTCCCGTCACGTTGGGGGGCGGCATGACGATGGTAAAGGGCTTTTTGGCAGGGTCGCGATGGGCCTTGAAGCACCCGCCCTTCTCCCACGCCTCGTAAATGTGGTGTTCCACTTCTTTCGGCTCGTAAGCCTTAGGCAGTTCTTTTCTCATATGTTGATTCCTCCTCAACGTAGTTTCGTGAACTTTTCTCCTGTTTTTTCGGCGATCCATGTTCCAAACTCGTTGGGATCACCTACCGTAAAGTCGTCCTTTCGGACAACGACAGCCGAGTTCTTGTTGACGAACAAGAAATAGCGCGCTTGATCTTCAAACAGCTTCTGAATGACCGTATAGCTTGTGCGGGATTCGCCCGTTGGCATGTATCCCGCAAAATAGTCTTCACAAAACTCGACCAGCACCTCCGTGTTTTTCGGAGAATAACGTTTCCAAGTAAGCCAACTGTTGATATTTGGGATTTTCCAAAAGAAAAGCGCAAGTAACCCCAAAAACAGAGTTAAGCCGCCAAACACCAGCATATGAGGTTGCCGGTCTCCATGGATGAGTGGTAGAGCAATCATAAAACACCCCATCAGGATCAACAGCACACCTTCCACAGAGTAAAGTACCTTTCTTGTAGAGGATTTGATCACCGACCACCCACGACTGATCGCGCCATTTTGAGCCACAGCGTTTGCCAGCGCATATAAATCCTCTTTTTGATACACCATTTTAAGTTGAAACAGCATTTCTCTCACCTCTGCCTTAACGAACGTCTATGATCTCTTTTTGGAGCTTTTCCTCCAAAAACGCCCGCAGGGTGGCAGGATCGCCCGCCACCAAGGCGCGCTCAGGAAGAACAATTGCGTGTCTCTTATCCAAAAGAAGCAGATAGCACATGCGGCAATGGTAGGCACTAACAAAAGAACTCCACGGATGCTGCGATTCTCCCTTTGCATTATGGTCGTGTTCACCTTTCTCGTCCAAGGTAACAGTTAACGTACCCGCCCCCTTCAACAGCATCCGTTTGCTGAATATAGCATTGAGCCAAGGCCACCAAAACCATCCCGTCAATAAAAGCGCACTGAGCAAGAATCGATTCACTATCATACTCCATAATGGTTCATCAGAGTGAAACGCGATAAGCAACACTGCCATCAGCAAGCTAACAATACCGACAACTATTCCGAAAACCGTCAATACGATCATCCACCTTCGGCCGTAGGTCTTGCTATACACATGGTTCAACGTTACCATATCCTGATAGTCATACTCAAATTCAAATTGATACATAATTCTCTCACTCTCTCCAAAAAAAGCGCCCCAAAGCCGCGTTTGCGGCTTCAGGGCGAACTTTACCATTCGCGGTACCACCTGAATTGGGTCTTATTGTCCCTTAACGCGGGAAACGGCGGGGCTTACCAGCGGCGCGCCCAGTGGTCGTGCCCTACCTTCACCCCCGCAGCTCTGGGGTCACTTCGCCCACGCGCCGGAGGAGCTTGCACCACCCGCTCCCTCTCTTCACCGGCTTTTCGTGGGGTACTCCTCCCCTTCTGTGCCTGTAACGGACAATATTTTACCACACCTGCCCAGCCTTTGTCAATCAGAAGAAAAATTCTTGTGTTGCTGACCATAATATGGTATAACTATATCAACAAGGGAGGTGTGTTCCATAACCTACGACGTTCTCATTTTGGGTTCAGGCCCGGCGGGGCTGTCCGCCGCGCTGCAATGCTCCGCCCGAGGCAAAACGGCCCTCGTCATCGGAAATCCACCCCAGACCAGTCTTCTCGCTAAGGCAAAACTCGTGGACAACTATCTGGGTCTTCCCAACATCAGCGGCTCAGCCATGATCGACGCATTTTATACCCACGCATCAAAGGCGGGCGGCGTTTCCTTTGTTGAGGGGCGCGCCCTCAACGCCATGTCCATGGGTGGCGGCTTTTATGTCAGCGTCGGCAGCGACGTTTATCAAGGCCGCGCGGTGATCCTCGCCTCCGGCGTGGCCCGGGCAAGGCCCTACCCCGGCGAGCAGGAGCTTCTGGGCAAAGGGGTCAGCTATTGCGCCACCTGCGATGGGATGCTCTACCGCGGGCGGGACGTTGCGGTAATCGGTTTGGCACAGGACGCGCACGAGGAGGCCGCCATGCTGGCAAAGATCGGCTGTAAGGTCACCTTTATCGCCCCTCGCCGGCCTGACGGGCTGGACGACGCCATTCCCTTCATAAAAGCGGCAAAACTGTCCATCATAGGGACAGAGAAGGTGGAGGGCGTGCTGGCAGACGACCAAGCCATCCCCTGTGATGGGGTCTTTCTCCTGCGGGACACCGTAGCCCCCTCCGCCCTTTTCCCCGGTCTGGCCACGGAAAGCGGCTATATTCAGGTAGACCGCACCATGGCCACCAATCTGCCCGGCGTGTTTGCCGCCGGGGACTGCACCGGCCTCCCTCTTCAAGTTTCCAAGGCCGTGGGTGAAGGTCAGACAGCCGCTCATTTTGCCACCCAGTGGTTAGACGCACAAAACAAGCAGATCCATAACTAAGATCGTAAAAGGAGGAAGTAAAAATGGCAGTTTTACACGCGAACGAAGAGGCTTTCACCAAAATTCTGGAGTCCGGCGAACCCATGCTGGTCGACTTTTTTGCCACATGGTGCGGCCCTTGCAAAATGTTAGCTCCCGTCATTGAGGAGCTGGCGGCAGATTATGAGGGCAAGCTCCACGTTCTCAAGGTGGACACCGACGAGAACCAGTCTTTGGCCGTGAATTACGGCATTATGAATATCCCCACCGTCCTTTTCTTCCAAGGCGGCAACGAAGTAGACCGTATCGTTGGTCTTCTCCCCAAGGAGAGCTTTGTGCAGATGATCGACTCTCATCTGTAAGCGTCACCCTTGCAAAGCAAAAACACCGGAAACGCGCTGCGTTTCCGGTGTTTTCATATACTTCAGAGAATTAGAAAAACTTCTTTACATCGTCGGAGGCCAGCTCTGCGTCCGCGCTGATGGTGACGGTGAACTTGATGTTGTTCTTCTCGGAGAAGCCGTCCAGCCAGTTGAGGAACTTATCGACTTCCGGCCCGCAGTCGCTGGGCACGATCTTGCACAGGCTGTCGATAAAGATATGGGTGATGTCGTAGTTGCCGGCGTACAAGCCGCAAATAAAGCCGCGCAGAACCTCGAACGAACTCAGGTTATACTGCTCGGCGTCTACAAGACGGATCTGATAGTGGATATCATAAGTGAGCTTGCGGCTGCGCTCGATGCAGACCACATTGCCGTGCTCGTTGGCCACAGCGCTGTTGATGAGGTCGATCATCTGCTTGGTCTTGCCGGTGCCCTTCACGCCCATAATCACTTTAACCATAGTTCCTCAACTCCTTGAAGTATTGGGTTGGGTCGACGTATGTCAACCATCTGCCTTTATACTACCATCCCCGGCAAAAGATTGCAACCGCTTTTTCGCTTTTTTCAAAAAGATTTCGCTCAACTCTTTTGCTCCGCCTCTTGGAACATGGGCGGGACTTCCTGCGGCACAGGCTCTTTGAGGACGCTGTAATACTGCTTTTTGTACTCGCCGTACATTTTATCGAATCCCTCGTCGCTACCCCCTTCGTGGAGCTGGTGGAGGTAGAGGTGGGAGTTCTCCCGAATGGGATCGCCCTCCTTGGCTTCCTCGCGGATGATGTACATAGCTACGTTGGAGCAGTGATCGGCCACTCGCTCCAAATTGGTGAGCAGCTCCAAAAACTGCGTTCCGGTTTCAATGGTGCAGTCCCCTGCCTTCAAGCGCTCGATATGGCGGTTGCGAAGCTCATCGCGCATCAGGTCAATGACCTCCTCCAGCGGTTCGACCTTCGCTGCAAGGTGGGTATCTTGGGTCTCATAACACGCAATGGCCTTGTCGATGATCTCCCCTACCGCTTTGTTGAGTGTCTCCAACTCAAATTTGGCTTTTGCAGAGAACTCGATGCTCCGTTCCTCCATGGCTTCAGCACATTCCGCCACATTGACCACATAGTCGCCGATGCGTTCAAAGTCCGACAGGGTGTGGAGCAGCTCGGATACCAAGTTGGAATCCTCCGGAGTCAGCGCATGGTCGGAAAGGCGCACCAAATAGTTGTCCAGCCCGGCCTCCAGTTGGTCGATGGAATCCTCCACTTCGTTGAGCTTTTCCATCTCCTTGGGGTCAAAATGCTCCAACAGCTTGACTGCCCGCTGGTAGTTTCCCTGCGCCAATCTGCCCATCTGTACCACCGCCATGCGGGACTTTTCCAGCGCCAGCGCCGGAGAAAGGAGGAAACGCTCGTCCAAAATGGCGGACAGCTCTACCTCTTCCTTGTCGCCGGGCACTAAGCGCTCCACAAGCCGCACCAGCGCTTTGCGGAAGGGCAGCAGCAGCGCCGTACAGGCCAGATTGAACACCAGATGGAAGTTTGCGATGCTGCCCATATCTACTACCTCCGTCCAGAAGGCAAAGTGGAAAATGGCGTTTCCGGCATAAAGGAGAACAAGGAAAAACACCGAGCCGATGACGTTGAAAAACAGGTGGATGAGTGCCGTGCGCTTGGCGTTCTTGCTGGCGCCGGTACTGGAAAGCAGAGCGGTCAGCGTCGTGCCGATGTTTTGGCCCATGATAAGAGGCATAGCCGTGTTATAGCAGATCGCTCCTGTGGTGGAGAGAGCCTGCAAAATACCGGTGAAGGCGGTGGAGCTTTGCAAAATGGCAGTCAGGATCGCGCCGACCAGCATTCCCAGCACCGGATTGGAAAAAGTGGTAAACAGCCCCGCCAGCCACGGTTCATTTTGGAGCGGCGCAACGGCGGTGGTCATCGTATTCATGCCGATGAACAAAAGGCCCATGCCCAAAATGATCTCGCCGATGTTGCGTTTCTGTCCCCCGGCGACAAACATATAAAAGATGATGCCCACCACCGCCAGCAACGGCCCTAACACGGCGGGCTGCAGGAGGGTCAAGAGGAAGTTCCCGTCAGAGGAAATGCTGGAAAGGCGCAGGATCTGGGCGGTCACGGTCGTGCCGATATTCGCGCCCATAATAATGCCCACCGTCTGCTCCAGCTTCATAATACCGGCGTTGACGAAGCCCACGCACATGACTGTAGTCGTCGCTGAAGAATGGATCACGGCGGTGACCAGCGCGCCCACCAGCACACCCTTAAATACATTGTTGGTCAGCTTTTCCAAAATACTCTCCAACCGGCCGCTGGATACCTTCTCCAAGCCTTGGGTCATTGTGGACATTCCAAACAGGAACACCGCAATGGCGCCGATCATGGTGATCACGTCCGTAAACTGCACGCCAAGCCCCTCCCAATCATAACAATCCAAGACTATTCCGTCTCCGCTTGTCCAACTTCCAGCACATTACAGTATACTCCAAATATTTCTTCCCGTAAATACATTTTTTGCTGCCTCTCCCTTTTTTTCGTTTTTTGTCTCCCGCCATTTACAAACCAATATTTTTGGCGTATAATATTTGGACAATTCCCTATGGGAGAGGAGGCCTTGCCTTGGGCCGTTTCCGCCGCACTTTTGCCATTTTGCTGTCCTTTGCCCTGCTCTCCGGCTGCGCCCGGCGTGTTCCAGAGGAGGACGAAACCCTCCATATCCTCGCCACCACCTACCCCCTCTATCTCTTTACCACCGCTGTAGTGGGAAGCACGAAGGGGGTAGAGGTGGAGCTGCTGGTCAATTCCCAGACCTCCTGCCTCCATGACTACACCCTCACCGTCAAGGACATGAAGGCCATCGACCGGGCGGACGTGATCGTGATGAACGGCGCAGGGCTGGAGGATTTTATGGCCGACGCGCTGGCACAGTCTGACGCGGCGGTCATCGACTGCTCAGAGAGTGCCAAGCTTCTCCCCACCTTGGAGCATGCGGGCCACGACGGCCACGACCACGAGGAGGAGTACGACCCCCATTACTGGATGGATTCCCACCAAGGGGGACAGATGGTGGAGTACATTGCCAACAGCCTTGCCTCCCTGCAAGGGGATCACGCCGAGGCTTACCACTCCAATGCCGCCGACGCGGGCCGCGCCTTGTCGTCAGTCGACCCCTTCTACCGAGACATCGTCTACCCTGCCTATCCCCTCATCACCTTCCACGATGGGTTTCAATATTTTGCCAACTCCTTCGGCCTTGACCTTTTAAAAGCTATCGAGGAAGAGGAGGGCGCAACCGCCTCCGCCGCCGAGATCAAGGAGATCACGGCTCTCATCGAGGAAAACCACATCCCCGCCATCTTCGTGGAGAAAAACGGCTCGCGGAAGACCGCCGATGTGATCGCCCGGGAAACAGGCTGTAAGGTTTATGAGCTTGATATGCTTATGTCCGGGGACGGCGAGGGCATCCAGCCCTATATTGATGCCATAGATAAGAATCTCACCACCATTTTGGAGGCGTTTTCATGACCATTCACAAACACAGCGGCGACAATTGTCACGACTCCTGCTGCCTTCAGGTCACCGGCCTCGGGGTGGTCGCTGATGGCCGCACGATTCTTCGCGACATCGACCTCCACATTCACTGCGGGCAGATCGTGGCTGTGATCGGGCCGAACGGCGCAGGGAAATCCACGCTGTTTCAAGCCATTCTTGGCCAGCGTCCCCACACCGGCTCGATCAGTTTTCAACGCTCCGGCGGGAAAAAGACCCGTCCCCTCATCGGCTATGTTCCCCAGTCCCCTGCGTTTGGCAAGGGGGATCCCGTGAGTGTTCTGGACTTTTTTGCCGCCGCGGTGGATTCTCACCCCATTTTTCTTCCCGTCCCCAAAAAGCTGCGCCAACGGGTCGCCGAATGTCTCGCCCATGTCCACGCCGAGGGGCTGATCGACCAGGGAAATCCACGCTGTTTCAAGCCATTCTTGGCCAGCGTCCCCACACCGGCTCGATCAGTTTTCAACGCTCCGGC
>CARXAY010000020.1 GCA_949093475.1 uncultured Oscillospiraceae bacterium | reverse complement strand
GCCCGCGGCCGCTATAATAGAGCCAACGAGTAAAAAAGGAGGACTTTTCATGCACTTTACCTACACGCCCAAGGGCGTTTGCTCCCGCAAGATCGACTTGGAGTTAGAGGACGGGGTCATCACCGACCTTCACTTCACCGGTGGTTGCCACGGCAATCTTCAGGGGGTGGCCGCGCTGGTCAAGGGCCGCCGGGCGGAGGACGTGATCGCCACGCTGCGGGGCATCAACTGCAACGGCAAGGGCACGTCCTGCCCCGACCAGCTGACCTTCGCGCTGGAGGCCGCGCTGGCCCAGCAGTAAACAACCGAAAAGACGCAAAAAGGGACGGCTTCGTGAGAAGCCGTCCCCTTTTAATATGGTCTGATTTTTCCCTTACTTCTTGAGTACCCGGACGCGCAAAATGTTATCCAGCCCGGAGATGTGGGCCACCGACTCCGGGGAGACCTCCGCGTTCACGTCCACGACGGTGTAGGCGTAGTCCCCCTTGGACTTGTTCACCATGTTTTCCACGTTCACCTTCTCGGCGGAGAGGGCGGAGGTGATGCCGGCGATGATGCCGGGGCTGTTGCGGTGGAGGATACAGAAGCGGGTCGTTCCCGACCACGGCATCTCCGCGTTGGGGAGGTTCACCGAATTGACGATGTTGCCGTTTTCCAGATAGTCTGCCAGCTGGCGGGCCGCCATCACGGCGCAGTTGTCCTCGCTCTCCGGGGTGGATGCTCCCAAATGGGGCAGGCCGGTGACATTGGGGAGCTTCAAAAGGTCGTTGTCGGGGAAGTCAGTGACGTAAGCGGCCACTTTGCCGCTCTCCAGCGCAGGGATGAGGGCGGCCTTGTCCACCAGCCCGCCCCGGGCCAGATTGACGAGGCGCACCCCGTCCTTCATCGCGGCGAGGGCGTCCGCACCCACGATGCCCTTGGTGTGTTCGTTCTGGGGGAGGTGGAGGGTGAGGTAATCGCTCTCCTTCCACACCGTTTCAATGTCCTTCGCCCAGCGGACGGCGCGGGAGAGGGAAAGCGCGGCGTTCACCGACAAAAACGGGTCGTAGCCCACCACGTTCATCCCTAACTTGGTGGCGATGTTGGCCACCTGAACGCCGATAGCGCCCAAACCGATGACCCCCAGCGTCTTGCCCAGAAGCTCCGGGCCGACAAACTGGCTTTTGCCCTTTTCAATGACGGTGGTCACGTCCACACCGTCCGCCGCCTGTGCGTCCAGCCACTTGTTCCCCGCCGCTACCTTGCGGGAGGCCAGCAGCAGGGCGCAAATGGTCAGCTCCTTCACGGCGTTGGCGTTTGCACCGGGGGTGTTGAACACCACGACGCCCGCTTCCGAGCAGCGGTCGATGGGGATGTTGTTCGTCCCCGCCCCCGCCCGCGCGATGGCCAGCAGGCTCTCGGGCAGCTCAGCGGACAGCATATCCGCCGAGCGCACCAGCACGCCGTCGGGCGCGGCGGCGTCGTCGGCGATAGTATAGTTCTCGGCGGGAAGCTCGTTCAGCCCCACCTGCGCGATCTTGTTCAGGGTTTTGATTTGGTACATCAGCCATTCTCCTTATCGAATTTCTTGATGAAGTCGCACAGCTTCTCCACGCCCTCGGTGGGCATGGCGTTGTAGATGGACGCCCGCATTCCGCCCACCAGACGGTGGCCTTTCAGGTTGGTGAAGCCCGCCGCCACGCTCTCGGCGACGAACTTGGCGTCCAGCTCCGGGTCTTGGGTGCGGAAGGTGACGTTCATGTCGCTGCGGCTGCCCTTTTGGGCGGCGCAGGTGAAGAGCTTGGAATCGTCGATGACATCATAGAGCATTTGGGCCTTGGCGTGCTTGATCTTCTCCATGCCGGGTACGCCGCCCTGCTCCTCCAGCCAGTCCAGCGTCAGCCCCAGCATATAGATGCACCAGCAGGGGGGCGTGTTGTACATGGAGTCCTTGTCGATCATGGTCTTGTAGTTCATCATCAGCGGGGTATAGGGCAGCTCATGGCCCGCCAGATCCTCCCGGATGATGACCACCGTCAGCCCCGCGGGGGCCATGTTCTTCTGCGCCCCGGCGAAGATAACGCCGTACTTGGACACGTCCACCTGACGGGAGAGGATGTCCGAGGACATATCGCACACCAGAGGCACGTCCCCCGTCTCCGGGACGTAGGGCCACTCCGTGCCGAAAATGGTGTTGTTGGCGCAGTAGTAGAAGTAGCTGGCGTCGGGAGAGAGGTCGAGCCGGCTCTGGGCGGGGATGTAGGTGTGGTTCTGATCCTCGCTGGACGCGGCCAGATGGATCTCGCCGTACTTCTTCGCTTCCTTATAAGCGATGTTGGAAAAGTTGCCGGTGACGGCGTAGTCCGCCTTCCCCGTCTTGCCGATGAGGTTGAGGGGCACCATGGAGAACTGCCCCGACGCCCCCGTCTGGAGGAACAAGATCTTGTACCCCTCCGGGACGTTCATCAGCTTGCGGAGCTTGGCCTGCGTGTCGTCAAAGATCTTCTGAAACGCCTTGGAGCGGTGGGACATCTCCATGACCGACATCCCCGTCCCCTGATAGTTGGTGATCTCCCGGCCTGCCCGCTCCAACGCCTCCAAGGGCAGCATGGACGGCCCGGCGGAAAAGTTGTATACGCGCTCAGACATCGTTCTTCCTCCTTACATTCGCCAAATTCTTTACTCCGATAAAGTATCCTCCTTATTATATCATTCCAACCGCCCGTGTCAAGGGATGGGCAAGGGAAATCTTATGTGGTATAATCATTTCAAACGCCCAGAGAGGAGGGGACTGTCCGTGCAGGACATCACGGAATTGCGATTTCACACCGGGAGCAAAGAAGAGCTGCTCCCCGATTTTGCCCCCGAATTTCCCTATATCGCCTCCCGTGTGGCCATGGATCGCTATCCCGGCCGCACTGCGCCTTGGCACTGGCACGGGGCGGTGGAGCTATCCTACACCCAGCAGGGGTGCATGAAATACCACACCCCCGGCGGCGTTTGCCTTCTCCCGGCAGGCTCGGCGGTGCTCGTGAACGCCAACGTCCTCCACATGACCACCGCCCAACCAAACACCGTCCAGCTCCTCCACATTTTTGAGCCGTCCCTGCTGGGCGCGCCGGAAAGCCGCATCGGCGCGCGGTATCTCACCCCTCTGGCGGCGGCAAATCAAATTGAAATGCTCCCCCTGACCCCGGATGACCCGGCGCAAAGCGCCGTCTTGGAGCAGATCAAAGGGGCGTTTTCCCTCTCGCCCGACAGTTTCGGCTATGAGATCCGGCTGCGAAACGCCCTCAGCGAGATCTGGCTGGCTCTTTTGGCACAGGCCGCGCCGCTTTTGAACCAACATCCCCGGCGGGGAATGCCCAGCGGTAAGGTCAAGGAAATGATGGCATACATCCACGAGCATTTTGGGGAGAAGTTAGCCGTTTCCGACATTGCCGCGGCGGCCTTTTTAAGCGAACGGGAGTGCTTCCGGGCCTTTCGCGAGTGCCTCCGCACCACCCCGGCCGAATACCTGAAAAGCTACCGGCTCCAACAGGCGTGCCGTCTCCTTCAGGAAAACAGGGCGTCGGTCACGGAGATCGGCCAGCTCTGCGGTCTGGGCAGCAGCAGCTACTTTGGCAAGACTTTCCGGGAGAGCATGGGCTGCACTCCATCGGAGTACCGCCAAAAATGGCAGGATCTTGATAATTGAAGGCGGGAACAGGATAGTTTTTCTTTCAAACCCGCACTAATATGATAATTGAGGATGATCCTCAACGTAGATGTGGAATTGAGCCGGGATCATCGGGCGCTGAAACGCTTTGCAGTATGATGACGAGGTGATGGAATGAACCCTGACCGCAAGACCGCGGAGGCCGCGCTGGTTCAGGCCGCAGCGTCCAACCCCGGGCCGTGGGAGGCCCACTCCCGCTATGTGGCGCAGGCCTGCGAGGCCATTGCCGCGCGCTGCCCGGGATTGGACGCTGACACAGCTTATGTTCTGGGACTACTCCATGACATTGGCCGCTGCGCCGGGGTCAGCTCGGAGCGGCACCTCATCGACGGCTACCGCTTCTGCATCGGTCACGGCTGGGAAAAGGCTGCGCAGATCTGCATTTCCCATGCCTTTATGCTCCAAGACATCGAGACCTCCATCGGGGTCTTTGACGTAACGGCGGAGGACTACGATTTTATGAAGGACTTTGTGGCCCACGCCCAATATGACGACTATGACCGTCTGGTGCAGCTCTGCGACGCGCTGGCCCTGCCCTCCGGGTTCTGCCTGCTGGAGAAGCGGTTTGTGGACGTGGCACTGCGCTATGGCATTCACCCCGCCACGTTGGATCGCTGGCGGCGGACGCTTGACCTCAAGACCTATTTTGAGGGGAAGCTCGGCTGCTCCATTTACGACCTGCTTCCCGGCGTGGCAGAAAACAGCCTGCGGTGATCCACCCGTGTCCAGTAACTCAGCCGGAGTTACTGGACAGTTTTTATTGTTTTTGTGGACAAACAGGGCGGTTGAAAATTCCTCCTTCTCATGGGTTTTCCTCCTGTTCGCCCTGTAGTTTCGTTATGTTGACCAAATCACCCCTCCTTTTGTTGTTTGATTTGATGGTTTTTTGGATTGACGAACGGGATGGCCCGCGCTAAAATGTGGGCGTCAAGAGGAGAGAGCCTCTTGGCCCAAGCGGGAAGGATCTCCCGCATTGACCCCACGAAGAAAGGACTGATCTCAAATGGTGAAGGAACTGGACATCAAGACCCCGGCTCAGGTGCAGAAGATCAACAAGTTGGCTTCTGAGCAGCCCTACGAGGTCTATCTCACCAACGGCACTGTGATGCTGGACGCCCGCAGCCTGCTGGGCCTGTTTACCCTGATCGGGCAGAAGGCATGGGTCGTCGCCGAGGACAACGTGGATCCCACCCGTTTCGGCAAGCTCGTCCAGCACATGGCCTAAAAGGCGCGCAAGCGCGCCAACCAAAGACAGCGCCCGGCAGCCGCATATGGCTGCCGGGCTTTTTTATCCTTTTATCCTTGCTGGGCCAGCTTTCGTTTCCGGGCCTTCCAGTCGGGCATCAGGCGGGTCATCAGGTCGTGGAAGCGGGGGGAATGGTCGTGTACCACCAGATGGCAAAGCTCATGGAGGGCCACATATTCCAGACACTCCGGGGGGGCGAACCACAACCGGCGGTTAAGGGTGACCGTCGCCGTTCCCCACGCGCAAGAGCCCCAGCGGCTTTTCATCGTCCGCAGCTTCAGCTTGGGGAACGGGCCGTTATAATAAGGTGCGATCAGGGGGAAAAGCCGCTCCAAAACAGTCTGGAAACGCTCCCGGCACAGCCCGTCGTCCACCTCCGGCATGGCCGCAAGGCGGGCCTGCTCCTCCGCAAAGCGCGCCTGCGCGGCGCGGATAAAGGCGGCCCGGCCGGCCACGAAGGCGTCGATATAGGCGAGGGACACCCGCGCCGGGGCGGAGACCCGAACTGCTCCGTCCCGCTCCACCCGCAGGTTCAGATTTTTCACCCGCTTGCGGGTCAGGTCATAGCAGATCTCGCCGTGATCCGTGAAAACGGTGCGGGTGACGGCGGCTTGGCTCAAGGCGCTCACTTGCCCATCGCCTGCCGTTCCCGGAGCAGCTCGGTGTAAAGCTCGCCGCCGCTCCATCCGGCGTTGGACGGGGTCAGCACGGCCTTCAGCGCCACCCGGGGAACTCCTTGCGCGGCAAAGGCGGCGAGAAATTCGTCCAGTGCGTCCGGGGAAAAGCCGCACAGCACCAGCATTTCCTCCAAAACCGCGCCGCTCCCGGAGCGGCTTCCGGCGGGAAAGCCCAGAAGCGCGCCCAACGGGCGGGCATATTCCGTCTCCGCCACCCGGCGGGGGATGCAGCCCTGCGTCCGGCAAAGGGCTGCAAGGGCGGCAAAGCGGGCGTCTGAGAGCGCGTAACACAAAACGGTGGGTGACATGGGGAAACCTCCTTCGCAGTCTGGTCATCTATAAATTATACCACAAAAAGGCGCGCGGGAATTGATTTTTTCACAGCAGAGTGGTAAACTGTTTCTTGACGCTTCAACGGAAAGGAACCTGATCCATGCTGGATATTTTCGACGTTACTCTGGAAAAGCTCACCGGCGGCCAGCCCCGCCGCGCCTATGTCTACGTCCCCGACGCGGCCCGAAACGACCCCGGCCTGCGCTTTCCCGTTCTCTATATGTTTGACGGGCACAACCTGTTTTACGACCATGAGGCCACCTACGGCAAGAGCTGGGGCTTTTTGGAGTATATGGAGGCCACCCAGACCCCGCTGATCATCGCCGCGGTGGAGTGCAACCACGCCCCCGCCGGGGGACGGATCATCGAATACTGCCCCTACACCTGCACCATGCCCGACTTCGGCCTCATCAAAGGCAAGGGCAAGGCCACCATGGACTTTTTTGCGGGCGAGTTCAAGCCCACCATAGACGCCAACTACCCCACCCGCCCGGAACGGGAGTACACCTTCTTGGGAGGCAGCTCCATGGGCGGGCTGATGACCCTTTACGGGGTGATGAAATATAACCATGTGTTTTCCCGGGGGGCGGCGCTGTCGCCGTCGTTGTGGTTTGGGCAGGAAAAGCTCTTTTCCATGCTGCGAAACGCCCGGGTGGGGCAGGACACGGTACTCTACATGGACTACGGTCAGCGGGAAATGGGCTTTCACAAGACCATGTTTCGCGGTCTGGCGGAGACGGCTTCCATTTTGCTGGACAAGAAGATCAACCTCACCTGCCGCCTCGTTCCGGGCGGCAACCACAACGAGGCCAGCTGGGAAAAGCAGCTCCCGTTTTTTATCAACACCTTAATGTATGACCTACCGTAAACGGAGGAGGAATTTGAATGGAAGTGCAATATTTCAAGCAGTGGTCTGAGAAATTGGGGCGGGAGATGGAGACCAAGGTCTACGGCCACGGGGGCAAGCCCATGCTCTTTATCCCCTGTCAGGACGGGCGGTTCTTTGATTTCGAGAACTTCAAGATGACGGACACTTGGGCGCCTTGGATCGACGCGGGCAAGGTGACGGTGTTCACCGTGGACACCATCGACAAGGAGACTTGGAGCAACAAGGAGGGCGACCCCGCGTGGCGTAGCGCCCGCCACGAGCAGTGGATGAGCTATATTTTCGATGAGTTAGTCCCCTTCATCCAAAAGACGGTGAACAAGCAAAACGGCAAGCGCGGCGGCAAGCCCAAGGTCATCGCCTTCGGCTGCTCGCTGGGCGCGACCCATGCCCTCACCCTGTTCCTGCGCCGCCCCGACCTCTTTGGCGGGCTGCTGGCTCTGAGCGGAATTTATGACGCCGCCTACGGCTTCGACGGCTATATGGACGAGGGGGTGTACCTCAACTCCCCCGTTCACTTCCTCCCCAACCTGCCGGAAAACCACCCCACCATTCAGGAGATCAACAAGGGCAGAGGCATCATCTGCGTGGGCCTCGGCGCTTGGGAGCAGCCGGAGACCACCCGCCGGGTGGACGAACTGTGCCGCCAGAAGGGGATTCATATGTGGGTGGACTACTGGGGCTATGACGTAAATCACGACTGGCCGTGGTGGCACAAGCAGGCGGCCTATTTTGCGCCGTTTTTGTTGGACGAAGCGTGAGATAAAAGCCCCCTTTGGAAAGGGGGTGGCATTTGCGGAGCAAATGCCGGGGGATTGTCCGGTACAGCAAACGGGCACAATCCTCAGTCAGCCTGCGGCTGACAGCTCCTTTCAAAAGGAGCCAAGGGCACGCGACATATTGAAAGAGGGTACACTTATGAAAAACGCCGTATTCATCTCCCCCAACTTTCCCACCAACTACTGGCAGTTTTGCCGTGCGCTGAAGGAAAACGGACTGAACGTCCTTGGCATCGGCGACCAGCCCTACGACCAGCTTGCCCCTCAGGTGCGGGAGAGCCTGACGGAATACTACTGGGTGGACAGTCTGGAAAACAACGAGGCGGTTTATCGCGCGGTGGCCTATTTCATCCATAAATACGGCCGCATCGACTGGCTGGAAAGCAACAACGAGTATTGGCTGGAGCGGGACGCATGGCTGCGGACGCAGTTCCACATCACCTCCGGCTTTCAGGAGGAGGACATCGACCGCATCAAGTACAAGTCCAAGATGAAGGCGTACTACGCCAAGGCGGGCATCCCCGCCTGCCGCTGGCATATGGTGGACGATTTGAAGGGCTGTATGTCCTTTGTGCAGGAAGTGGGCTGGCCGGTGGTGGTGAAGCCGGACAACGGCGTGGGCGCGTCGGACACCCACAAGTTAGAGAGCGAAGCCGACCTGCGCCGCTTTTTGGCCGGCCGCCGCACTTGGATCCCCTATATCATGGAGGAATTTGTCCACGCTGAGGTCAACTCCTACGACGCCATCATCGACTCCAAGGGCAACCCCATTTTTGAGACGGGCAACGTCACCCCCATGTCCATCATGGACATCGTCAACCAGCAGGACAACTCCATCTACTACATCGTCAAGACCCTCGCGCCCGATGTGCAGAAGGCCGGCCGCGCCGCCATCAAGGCTTGGGGTGTGAAGAGCCGCTTTGTCCACTTTGAATTCTTCCGCCTCACCCGCGATCAGGGCAGTCTGGGCAAGGAGGGAGACGTGGTGGCGCTGGAGGTCAATATGCGCCCCTGCGGCGGCTTTACCCCCGACATGATCAACTTTGCCCACTCCACCAACGTCTACCAGATCTGGGCGGACATGATCGCCTTTGACCACAGCGAAACCCCCGTGGGCGACCACGCCTTCTGCGCCTTTGCCGGGCGGCGGGACGGCAAGGATTTCGCCCTGTCGGACTCCGAGCTGATGAAGAAATACTACCCCGCCATGCGGATGGTGGAGCGCATCCCCGACGCGCTGGCCGACGCCATGGGCAACCGGATGTATGTGGCGGTGTTCCCCACCAAGGAGAAGCTGGCCGCCTTCTACCGGGACGCGATGGCGGAGGCCAAGGAAAAGCCCAAGACCGCACCCAAGGCCAAGCCCGCCGCCCAGTCCGCGCCCAAGGCAGCAGCCGTGAAGAAAGCTCCGGCCAAAAAAGCGGAAAAGCCCGCGCCCAAGGCGGCGAAAAAGGCTGCCTCTCAATTGGGCAAAACGGCAAAAAAATAAATTGATTTCCAAATCATCCCACGGAAAATGCCCGTATAGGGAATTGTTAGTTGTAGATACTATGATTTGTCAAAGAGACAGAACCGTGGGAGGTAGTTTATGATGAAAGCAACTGGCGTTGTAAGACGCATTGACGACCTTGGCCGCATCGTCATCCCCAAGGAGATCCGCCGCACCATGCGTATCCGCGAGGGCGACCCCTTGGAGATCTTCACCGACAAGGACGGCGGCGTGGTGTTCAAAAAGTACAGCCTGATGGGCGGCGTGGCCGACTTCGCCGGGCAGATGTGCGAGACCATCGCCAAGCTCTCCGGCCTTGTGGCGGTCATTACCGACCGGGACAACACCCTCGCCGTCTCCGGCGCGCCCAAGCGGGAGCTGGCCGAGCGCGGCATCAGCGAAGATCTGGAGCGGCTCATGGAAAACCGCCAGCTCTACGTCTTTCAGTCCGGGGACACGTCCTTGCAGGTCTGCCGCGACGTGGAAAAGTACCGCATCACCGTGTGCGCCCCCATCCTGTCCGGCGGCGACGTACTCGGCTCCGTCCTTTTCGTTGCCGAGGATCCCCAGAGCGTGGGCGAGACCGAGATCAAAATGATCCAGACTGCGGCCGGCTTCCTCAGCCGCCACATGGAAAGCTGACCTGCTTTTCAAAACGCTGAAAGATGCTGCACTGCAGCGTCTTTCAGCGTTTTCTTTTTACCCTTCCCGCGATTTGTGTCGAACGATTTTTTCCTGAAATTGGGATTTTATGGTTGCGTGTGCTGTAAAAATATGGTATATTTGAGACACCGATGTGGGACTGCCACGAAAGGGATAACAATTAAAGCAGGCGGCCTTGCCGCCGGAAACGAGGGAAGCTGACATGGAGCAGGAAATCGTAGTGGTGTTGGGGGATACAGGACGGGAGCTTCAAGCCGCCTTTGGGGACGCGGTGCGGCAGGAGGAGGGCATCCGTCTGGCGGGATGCACCGGGGACGGCGAGGAGCTGATCCAGCTCTGCCGCAGCTTTCGTCCCCATGTGGTGGTGACCGATCTGGTACTGACGGGGCTGGACGGGCTGGAGACGCTGGGGCGGCTGCGGGCGTTAGAGCCAAAGCCTCAGATCATCGTCACCTCCGCCTTTCTCCACGAGGGGCTGGTAGAGCAGGCCAAGGCCATGGGCGCGGACTACTTCATGCCCAAGCCCTACCGCGTCGCCACTGTTTTGGAGCGCTGCCGCCAGCTTCATGCCGGGGTCGAGCCGCAGGGCACGGCCCTGACCGGCGGGGAGGAAAGTCTGGAGCTGCGGGTCACCGCCATCATCCATGAGATCGGCGTGCCCGCCCACATCAAGGGCTACCAGTACCTCCGGGAGGCCATCCGTCTGGCGGTGGAGGACATGGACGTGATCAACGCGGTGACCAAGGTGCTCTATCCCACGGTGGCCCGCAAGTTCGGCACGACCCCCAGCCGGGTGGAGCGGGCCATCCGCCACGCCATTGAGGTGGCTTGGGATCGGGGGGATCTGGAGACCCTGCAAAAGTACTTCGGCTACACCGTCTCCAACGCCAAGGGCAAGCCCACCAACAGCGAATTTATCGCCATGATCGCCGACCGCCTCCAGCTCCAGCGCAAAGAGGGATAAGTCAAGGGGGTCTCCCATCCGGGAGACCCCCTTTTCAACCGCCCCTGCCGGTGGTATAATCTACCTATTAAGCACAAGGAGACACAGACATGAAAGAGTGGTTCTCCAAGCTCTTTGACGTGAGCTTTCTGAAATTTTTGGCGGTGGGGGTACTCAACACCCTGCTGGGCGCGGCCATCATGTACGGCCTCTACAATCTGGCGGGCTGGAGCTACTGGCCCGCCACGCTGGCCAACTATATCCCCACCAGCATTTTGAGCTTCCTCCTCAACCGCTCCTTCACCTTCCGGGACAGGGAGACCGGCTGGCGGCCCGCCGTGCGCTTCGCGGTGAACATCGCCGTGTGCTACGCGCTGGCCTACGGGGTCGCCCAGCCCTTGACCGCCCTGCTGTTTGCCGCCGCCGGGGAGAAGGTTCAGGGCAACCTCTCCATGCTGGCGGGCATGGGACTGTTTACCCTCCTCAACTACTTCGGCCAAAAGTTTTTCGCCTTCCAACACAGAGACTGAAAGGAGGCCGCCCCATGCCCCTCGCCTACGACACTCCCGTCTCCTCCCTTCCCGGCGTCGGGCCGGTGAAGGAAAAGGCTCTTGCCAAGCTGGGTCTTACCCAGCTCGGGGACTTTTTGACCTTTTACCCCCGCCGCTATGAGGATCACACCACCCTCTACCCCATCGCCTCCGCCCCCATCGGCGTAAACGTCTGCGTCAAGGGCTATCTCACCAAGCCCGCCACCCTCTCCCGCATCCCCGGCGGGCGGCAGCTGGTGCGCTGCACCATCGCCGACGACACCGCCGCCATCGACCTCACCTTCTTCAACCGCCCCTATGTCCGCAACACGCTGGAATGGGGGCAGTCTTACATCTTTTTCGGCAAGCTCGACCTCGCCGGCGGGCGGCGCACCATGGTCAACCCCCAGATCGAACCGGCGGACGCGCCGAAAATCTTTGGCTCGCTCATGCCCTGCTACCCCCTTTCCGCCGGGCTGACCAACAATCAGG